>NZ_JANUSD010000022.1:0-66965 GCF_024793945.1 Emticicia fluvialis | reverse complement strand
TATCTTCATCTTCTCTTTGTGTTGCACCTCTAAGATAACACTTTTTAGAGGAACAAAGAAAAATCCCCGCGTCTTTTTTGACCGGGGATTCCTATTTTTTAGACCTTTTTAGACAGCCTCTTTTTTGTTGGGTAAAGCATTTGTCAAAGTTACCAATTTTTGGTATTTTTGTTTAGGTAACAATTAATACCATGAGCAAAAATACATCTATATCCATTGGGTCTCATTTTGACTCCTTCATTCAAAGGCAGATTGAAGCAGGCCGTTACGCATCAACCAGTGAGGTGATTAGAGCCGGATTACGTTTACTAGAGCAGGAAGAAGAAAAACTAAAGCTTTTGAAACAGGCATTGAGAGAAGGCGAGCAGAGCGGGTTTGTTGAAGGTTTTAATCCTCAGGAATTTCAGGAAAAGTTAAGACGAAAATCTGTAGGTTGATATGTCTGAATACAGAATTTCGCAACTTGCACAACAGGATTTAGAGGATATTTGGGACTATACAATTCAAGAATGGTCATGTGAACAAGCCGATAAATATATTGGAGGCATACTGGCATCTTTCAACTCAATAGAAAATGGACATATAATTGGGAAACCTATTGATTATGTGTTACCCGGCTACAAAAAGACACAATATGGTAAGCACTACATTTTCTACAGAATATCTTCTGAGGGTATAACAGAAATAATCCGTATATCACATGTAAGCATTGATGTAAAAAACCGTCTTTAACATGATGCGATTTGCTGTTTAGTGCCTAAACTCCCTTTATACAAAAATCCCCTAATACTTTGAAATCCCCGCTTTCCGGTTTAGCTTTAAATCAGAATACTGATACTCCCTGACAGTTCTGTAAATCCACAAATCTCCTAAAAAAGAAACCATTCAATCTTATAAACCGATGAAAAGAATTCTCTTTGCTCTGTGGCTTTTGTCATCATGCGTTGTGGCGCAAAAAACGGCCTCTTCTACGGCGCAACTACCCTCTCCTGTAACTTTTACTGACCAACAGGATCATGAAAACATGATGTGGCAACTGGGTATTAAACGCCTGAGACCCGGCCCGAGTGGAAATGAATCTGCCCCGAATCATGCCAATTATGATGAAGCAATGGCGAATCCGTGTCCGGTACTACCCGATGCACTAACCCTCAAAAACGGGAAAAAAGTAACAACGCCAGAAGACTGGTGGAACAAGCGCCGCCCCGAACTGATAGAAGACCTGGAACGCGAAGTGTATGGCCGCCTGCCTGATAAAATACCTGCCGTAACCTGGACAGTAAAAATAACCGACAAAGAACTGATAGGACGCATACCTGTGGTAGCGAAACAGCTAATAGGCCATGTAGACAATAGTGAATACCCGCTCATCAATGTCGACATCAATATGATGTTGGTGGTACCAGCCAACGTAAAAGGCCCCGTACCGGTTTTGATGATGTTCGGCAGGCCGTCGTTCCCTGCCCCGGCACAGCCCAGCCCGGAGCACATGGAGAAAATCAACGCCGCTTTTAAAGACATGATGATTAAGCATGACCCTTCTCTGAAGGCTGTTTTTGACCAATACCCTGCGTACTTGCCTATTACCCGCTTACCGGGGCCTAACTTCTTTGCGCCACCGGTAAACGGCGAGTCGCCCTCTACCGAGCAACTGCTGGCCGCAGGCTGGGGCTATGCAACCATTGACCCTGCCAGTATACAGGCTGATAACGGTGCAGGCATAACCCGCGGTATTATAGGCCTGGTCAATAAAGGCCAGCCCCGCAAACCTGATGACTGGGGAGCCTTGAGAGCATGGGCCTGGGGTGCCGCAAGAGGCCTTGATTATTTAGAGACCGACCCAGCAGTAGACGCCAAGCGGGTAGGTATTGAGGGCGTTTCACGCTATGGCAAAGCTGCTTTGGTTACACTGGCTTTTGAAACCCGTTTCGCTATCGGACTGATTGGCTCTTCAGGCAAAGGGGGTGCTACGCTTCACCGCCGGGTGTTTGGCGAAGCCGTTGAAAGTCTTACAGGCGGAGAATACTACTGGATGGCCGGTAATTATATGAAATACGGCGCGGAAGAAGCCTCTTTTGGCAGAAAAACCGGCTGTGACTTACCCGTTGACTCGCACGAATTGATTGCCTTATGTGCGCCAAGACCCACGTTTATCAGTTACGGCATACCTGAGAAAGGAGACGCCCGCTGGCTGGACCAGCAGGGCAGTTATATGGCAACCATAGCAGCAGGAGAAGTATTCAGGTTATTAGGTGCAAAAGACCTGGGGGTATCGAACGATTACACCAAAGAAAAGATGCCGCCTGTAAACAAAGATATGCTGGATGGGCATCTTGCCTGGCGACAACACGACGGTGGCCATACCGACTGGCCGAATATGCAGCACTTTATACCCTGGGCCAGCAGGGTTTTGAAGTATCAGAAGTAAAGCGCGGCGCCACAATTATTTTGCTTTTGGTAATAAGGCGCGGAAATTATTCTATTTAGCTGATTGGCAATAAAATAATTTCCTCACTGACCCATTATAAGTGCATAATTATTTACTTTAGCAAAGCCAAAACAACTAGCTTTGCTTCAGACCTTATTACCTAAAACCGTAATCATTCAATCCTTTTATACAGCGTTTTAAACATGAAAGAAAAATCAAGTGAATCCCGGAGAGAATTCATTAAAAAAGGAGCCATTGCGTCTTCTTTTTTTATAGTTCCCCGGAACGTGCTCGGTGGTGTAGGGTTTATTTCTCCCAGCGACCAGCTTAACATTGCTGCTATCGGTGCCGGAGGTAAAGGCCGCAGCGACATCACCAATGCTTCAGTAAAAGGCAGAGAACGAATTGTGGCACTTTGCGATGTCGACTTTTCAGGCTCAGCCAAAGAAACTGTCAAGCTATTCCCTAATGCCAAGCTTTTTGCCGACTACCGCGAGATGCTGGATAAGCAAAAAGACATTGACGCTGTAACCATTTCTACGCCTGACCACGTACATGGGCCTGCAGCAGCTTTTGCCATGGAACGCGGCAAACACGTGTATGTGCAAAAACCAATGACGCACAATATCCGCGAGGCACGTATGCTAACCGAAATGGCCAGAAAGCATAAAATTGTGAGCCAAATGGGTAATCAGGGGGCATCTAACCCTTTGCTTAAAACCGTACAGGCTTGGGTAGACTCTGGCAAACTGGGTAAAATTGCCAAAGTACAGATATGGACCAACCGCCCGGTATGGCCACAAGGAAATGCTATGCCAAAACCAGACGACAGCCTGAAACCTAAAGACTTAGACTGGAACCTCTGGCTGGGCCCAAATGAATATAAACCGTATATTCCGAATCTGCATCCGTTTGGCTGGAGAGGCTGGTGGGATTACGGCACCGGAGCTTTGGGCGATGTGGGCTGCCACCTGATAGATATTCCGTTCAGAACATTAGGATTAAAATACCCTACTGACGCCGAATGTAGTGTTGCTTCGGTTTATACAAAAATGTGGTCGCCAGAATACAACCCTGAAGGTTGCCCGGCTTCTTCATTTATTACCCTTCATTTTGGCGCTACTGCTAAAAGTAAATCGCCGATTGAAATGACCTGGAGTGATGGAGGTATCAGACCTGCTCACCCGGATATCATACCGGCTAATGAGGATATTGGCGGTACCAACAGCAGCAATGGTGTGATGATTATTGGTGAAAAGGGCATTATAACCACGAACATCAATGACAGCTCGCCAATGATGCCTAAATTATTCCTGAATGATGGCACAAAAGAACTAGGCCCCGACCTGCCAAAAGATATAGAGCCTGAATATGGCCACCAACGCAGATGGGTAGACGCCTGTAAGGCCGGCTTTAACAGCAAAGAACACAAAGGGCTTACCTCTTCTTTTGATTATGCAGGACCAATGACAGAAACTGTTTTAATGGGTAACCTGGCTATCAGAAGCTATATGCTACGCAGAGAAAACAGCAAAGGGCAGGCGGAATTCTACGCACGCAAAAAACTACTTTGGGACGGAGAGAACATGAGAATTACTAACCTGGAAGAAGCCAACCAGTTTGTAGGAAGAACTTCTTACCGCGATGGCTGGAAAGTTTAGTAAATTTGATTTTCAGAGATAATCAAGAAGGCTGTCATTGAGTTTTGAGCAATCAAAATCAAGAACAGCCTTCTCTTTTTTAAGCTACTTTCAATTATCAGCCCGCCCAGCTTTCTCTGTCCAGACTTCTGAACTGAATGGCTTCTGCCAGATGCTCAATCCTTATTTCTTCCGACTCTGCCAGATCGGCAATCGTGCGCGATACTTTCAGAATCCGGTCGTAAGCTCTGGCCGAAAGCCCCAGGCGCTCCATAGCTTTTTTCAGAAGCGCTTTTCCGGCATCACCTATTTCACATATTTCTTTCACCATTTCGGGCGGCATCATGGCATTAGAATGAATATCCGGATATTTTTCAAACCTACTAGTCTGTATCTCCCTTGCTTTTATCACTCTTTCTCTGATAACAGCCGATGATTCATTCTTGCGGGTAGATGAAATCTGGTCGAAACTCACCGGTGTTACCTCTACGTGCAAATCAATTCTGTCGAGCAAGGGCCCTGAAATCCGGTTCAGATATTTGCCAACGGTTCCGGGTGGACAGGTACATTCTTTTTCCGGATGATTATAAAATCCGCAGGGGCATGGGTTCATGCTGGCTATGAGCATAAAATTGGCCGGAAACTCAACCGCCTGTCTTGTTCTTGATATCACCACCTTCCGTTCTTCCAGTGGCTGGCGCATTACTTCCAGTACGGTGCGTTTAAACTCGGGTAATTCATCCAGAAACAAAACCCCGTTATGTGCCAGCGAAATTTCACCGGGTTGCGGAAACCCGCCCCCTCCTACCAGAGCCGCATCTGAAATGGTATGATGTGGTGCGCGGAACGGCCTACGGGCAATTAATGAGGCCTTTAAGCCCAGTTTTCCGGCTACCGAATGAATCTTGGTTGTCTCAAGCGCTTCATGGAGTGTCAGCGGAGGTAAAATAGACGGAATACGTTTGGCAAGCATGGTTTTACCTGCCCCCGGCGGGCCTATCATAATTACATTATGCCCACCGGCCGCGGCAATTTCCATGGCTCGTTTGATATTCTCCTGCCCCTGCACATGAGAGAAATCTGCTTCATATTCGTTAATCGAGTTATAGAAAATATCACGTGTATCGGTTACCAGCGGCTCTATTTCTTTCTCACCGATTATAAAATCAATGGCTTCTGTTAAGGTCTTTACCCCTATAATATCCAGGTTATTAACGATAGAAGCCTCCATGGCATTTTCAGCAGGCAGAATAAATCCTTTCAGCTTTGACCTCCGCGCTTCTATAGCAATCGGCAGCACGCCCTTAATGGGCCGAAGGGTACCATCGAGGGCCAGTTCGCCCAGAATCACATATTCTTCCAGATTTTTAGCCGGGCTGATTAACTCACCCGCTGTCAGGATACCCACAGCCATCGGCAAATCATAAGCCGACCCTTCCTTCCGGATATCGGCCGGAGCCAGATTAATAACCGTTTTTTGTCTGGAAATCTGATAATTGCAGTTTTTTAGCGCAGCATCAATACGTTGTTGACTTTCTTTCACAGCACCATCGGGCAGCCCTACTATAGACATCCCGATGCCTTGTACTACACTTACTTCAACTGTTATCAAGGTGGCATTTACTCCATATACAGCAGCCCCAAAGGTTTTTGATAACATATAATCGTTTTTTTCTGTCAAATTAAACCATCATTTTAATACTAAACAAATCCTGCTTTCAATCACGTAAACTTAGGCTTGTAAGGGCTATTGTTTTGGCTGAACCGGGAAACTATTTCAGTATGAATGAGATTTTGCGTAAGTAAAAATTGTTATTGCATTAAAGATACAAAAGTAGCAATATCTTTGCAGCTAAAACCAGTAAAGGTTTTGCGTTTTATTGACAGTTTTTACAAATAGAATGAAGATGGTAAAGGAAAATATTGATTATGTTGCTGAAATAGCACGACTAAAGAAAGAAAAGAATGCCGTTATTCTGGTACATTATTATCAGGTAGCTGAAATTCAGGACATTGCCGATTACATAGGCGACAGCCTGGGGCTTTCTCAGCAGGCAGCTAAAACAGATGCCGACATGATTGTTTTTGCCGGTGTGCGCTTCATGGCAGAAACAGCAAAGATATTGTCGCCGCAAAAGAAAGTGGTGCTTCCGGATATGAACGCCGGGTGTTCTTTGGAGGAGTCAGCCCCGGCCGATGAATTTGCGACGTTTAAAGCACAACACCCGGACCACATTGTGATATCTTACGTAAACTGCTCTGCAGCTCTGAAAACCCTGACAGACGTGGTTTGCACCAGCAGCAATGCGGTAAAGATTGTGGAGAGTTTCCCGAAAGACCAGAAGATAATTTTTGCCCCTGATAAAAACCTGGGCGGATACATTAACAGAGTAACAGGCCGGAACATGGTTTTGTGGGACGGCGCCTGTATGGTGCATGAGACCTTCTCTGGTAAAATGATTCAGGATTTAAAAGCCAAACACCCTGCCGCGCTGGTTGTGGCGCACCCAGAAAGCGAAGAATCTGTTTTGCAACTGGCCGACTATATCGGATCTACAACCGGATTATTAAAATACGTAATTAACAGCCCTGAGAAAGAATTTATTGTGGCTACTGAGTCGGGCATTTTGCATCAGATGCGCAAAGCCGTGCCTGACAAGAAGTTCATAGTGGCGCCTACGTCTAAGAATGGTCATGCTTGCCAGGCTTGTTCAGACTGCCCGCACATGAAGCTCAACACACTCGAGAAACTTTATTTGTGCCTGAGAGATGAAGCGCCTGAAATAACCTTATCGCCTGAAATTATAGCAGAGGCCCGCAAACCTATTGAAAGGATGCTGGAGTTATCGACGAAGTTTGGGTTGTAATTTTAATATTGATTTTACCCGCGCTTCCTGTTTCAGGAAGCCTTTATTATAACCATCTACTATTGTGGGGCAATCTTATCCGCTATACTCACACGAATACTTCATGGCCAAAGCATTAGATTTAGCCATTCAGGCAGGTGATGCCGGAGAAATTCCGGTGGGGGCAATTGTAGTAGCAGGGGGCAGCAAAATTATAGGCAAGGGTACCAACCAGACCGAACAACTGAACGACGTAACTGCACATGCCGAGATAATTGCCATTACCGCTGCCTCACAATTTCTGGGCGCCAAATACCTGAAAGACTGCACTTTATATGTAACGCTTGAACCCTGCGTTATGTGCGCCGGGGCTTTGGGGTGGTCGCAGATTGACCGGATTGTATATGGGGCATCTGACCCGAAACGTGGTTTTTCCAGGGTTTCTCCCAATATTCTTCATCCTAAAACTACGCTCGTAAAAGGCATTCTGGAAAAGGATTGCGAAACACTAATGAAGAATTTTTTCAGAAATTTGCGAACATAATTTTAGCGCTTCGCGTTAAACTAATAGCTACGGCGTTACATTCAACACTAAGTTATTTGATAATCACAATTAAAACTTTCTTTAAGATATGGCATACACACTCGATCCGCTCCCTTACGCAAGTGACGCACTGGAGCCTCATTTTGATAAGGCAACAATGGAAATCCACCATGACCGTCATCACCAAACCTATGTAACTAATCTCAACAATGCCATTGCAGGTACTGAATTAGAAGGTTTAAGTTTGAAAGAATTGCTGACAAATATCAGCAAATACCCTGCGCCTGTAAGAAACAACGGTGGTGGCCATTTCAACCATGATTTATTCTGGAACATTTTGTCTCCTAATGGCGGTGGTGCCCCTACCGGCGACCTTGGCAAAGCAATTGATGAGGCTTTTGGCTCTTTTGATACTTTCAAAGATGAGTTTAAAAAAGCGGCTCTTGGACGTTTCGGTTCGGGTTGGGCATGGTTAGCAGCCGATGCCGATGGGAAGTTATTTATTACGTCTACTCCTAATCAGGATAATCCTTTGATGGACGTGGCAGATAAAAAAGGCACACCGATTCTGGGTCTTGATGTTTGGGAACACGCCTATTATCTGAAATTCCAGAACAAACGCCCTGACTACGTAGATACATTCTGGAATGTAGTGAGCTGGGATGCAGTAGCGAAATTGTATTCAGGTAAATAAAATTATTCTCGTTCTATTGATATATAAAAGCCGGCTCAAATCAGATTTTGAGTCGGCTTTTAATTTATCAATCGGCCTACCCGTTTCTTTGTTCTTTCAGTGTTTTGGTTTATTGAGTGTTTACTCCGGAGGTGCTGTAAGCCACTTCAGCTAAATTGCATACATGTATATACATTGGCATTTTGTGTTTTTTTTGGATTTAGTAATGTATTTTAATGACATCCGGCTTAATATGCAATAAATATAATTCTTCCATTTGTATCTGTTTTGCTTTTACTTATATTCGCAAACACTCAATTCCTAAACTACTGAATCAATGAACTCACGCCGGCACTTCATCCGCAGTGTATCTGCGCTCACCGGAGCATCGCTCTTACCCTCATTAAAGGCGCTTTCAGCTGACGAGCTAGTAACCATCGGCTCATTAAAAACCAATAAATCAGCGTTGGAACTGGCATCTGACGAAGACTACTGGTATCAGATTCAACAGGCTTATACGGTGTCTCCGCAGATTATTAACCTGAATAACGGTGGCGTAAGCCCTGCACCCCTGGTGGTACAAAATGCCGTAGAACGTTATGGAAAATTTGCCAACGAAGCGCCCAGTTATTTTATGTGGCGCATACTAGACCAGGGAAGAGAACCCCTGAGAGAGAATCTGGCAAAATATGCGGGGGTATCGCCGGAAGAAATTGCTATCAACCGTAATGCAACCGAAGCACTGGACACCGTGATTCTGGGCTTACCGTTACAAAAAGGTGATGAAGTTGTAATGACCCGCTACGATTACCCGAATATGCTGCATGCCTGGCGAATGCGAGAAATGCGCGACGGACTGAAAATCAACTATGTAGATATAGACCTGCCGCTGGAAGACAATGACCTGATTGTGAAGAAATTTGTGGAGAAAATGACCCCCAGAACCAAAGTGGTACATATTACCCACATTGTAAACTGGAACGGGCAAATTCTACCGGCAAGAAGAATAGCTGACGAGGCCCATAAAAGAGGCATTGAAGTACTGATAGACGGCGCTCATTCTTTTGCGCATCTGGAATATAAAATACCTGACTTGGGAGGTGATTACTACGGCACCAGCCTGCATAAATGGCTATCGGCACCCATAGGCTCTGGTATGTTATGGATAAAGAAAGAGAAAATCAGCAAGGTGTTTCCGTTGATACCTAATGATAAGCCCACGTCTGACAATATCCGTAAGTTTGAAAACCTGGGTACCAGACCTTTTATGATAGAGCAGGCCATTGGGCAGGCGCTTAATTTCCAGCTGGCTATTGGCAATGCCCGTAAAGAAGCCCGCTTGCGGTATCTGAAAAACTACTGGGCCAAAGAGGCTTCAGGTATTACAAAGTTTAAGCTGAATACGCCTTTAAAAGCCGAATACTCGGGTGCATTGGCGCATTTTGGCATAGAAGGCCTGGAAGCCGGCAAAATTGAAGGCGAATTGCTCGGGAAATTCAAAATACATACCTCGCCCGTTAAATGGGAAAAGCTGGATGGCGTACGGGTAACACCTCATGTGTACACTACTCTTAACGACTTAGACCGGCTGCTGGATGGCATAAAGCACATTGCTAAAACATAAAAAAAGGTGGAGCGCGCTCCACCTTTTCTGTATCTGTTTAATCAGTATTTACTTTGCTACTTCTACGTTAACAAGCAACAGGAACTCGTCCATTTCAATTTCAGCGGCTTGTACAATTGCCTCAGTTACATCCAGCGAAAGCGCCTGCACTTCCTGGCAGATATAATCTTTATTGGCCTGAACCGCCGCTACCAGCGTTTCATTATTGTTGGCTAACGATATCCTGATTTTATCGGTTACTTCAAAACCATTATCTTTTCTGTAGTTCTGAATACGGTTTACAAAATCGCGGGCGATACCTTCATAACGCAGTTCTTCAGAAATGGTCATATCCAGCGCAACTGTTAACCCACCTTGGCTGGCAACTAACCAGCCCGGTACGTCTTCTGTCAGTATCTCAACGTCTTCCAGTTTCAGATGTGTAAACGCTGCCAGTGCTGACTGCGTGGCCAGTTCGCCGGTTTTTTCCAGTTCTTTCAGTTGTTCCGGAGTTATGGCAGTAATAAAGTTGCCCACCTCTTTCATGTCCTTGCCGTATTTAGGGCCCAGTACTTTAAAGTTTGGCTTCACTTTCTTTTTCAGGATACCAGAATCGTCATCCAGATATTCAACAGCCTTAATGTTTACTTCCGACTTGATGATCTCTTCTACATGACGAATCTTCTCACGCGTACTTTCAGAAAGCACCGGAATCAGGATTCTTTGCAGTGGCTGGCGAACCTTAATTTTATGTATTTTACGCAATGAGTGTACCAGCGATGATATTCTCTGCGCTAAATCCATCGACTCTTCCAAATCAGAATCTACCAACGTTTCGTCATATTTATGCCATTCAGTAAAGTGCACCGACTCATGCAAGAAACGGGTTTTGCTGGCTTTAGCTTCCTCACGGATACAATCAGTCATGTTTCTATACAACCAGTCTCCATAGAAAGGCGCAATAGGCGACATCAACTGCGAAACTGCAACCAGACAGTGCTGTAATGTTTCATAGGCTGCCTTTTTGTTCTCGGTCATTTCGCCTTGCCAGAAACGGCGGCGACACAATCGCACATACCAGTTAGAGAGTTGGTCGCATACAAAATCCTGTATCAAACGCCCTGCTTTAGTAGGGTTGTAGGTCTCGTATTGCTCTTCAACTTCTTTAATAAGCGTATATAATTTAGACAGAATCCAACGGTCCATTTCAGGCAAACGCTCATAAGGCACACGGTCGGCCTCTGTCATTTTATAATTATCCAAATTGGCGTACAGTGCAAAGAAATTGTAAGTATTGGTAAGTGTACCAAAAAACTTACGTTGCACTTCTGTGATACCGTCAATATTAAACTTCAGGTTATCCCAAGGCTCGGCATTGGTAATCATATACCAGCGGGTTGGGTCGGCCCCATATTGAGACAGCGTCTCAAACGGATTGACGGCATTACCCAGGCGTTTAGACATCTTGTTGCCGTTTTTGTCAAGCACCAATCCTGTCGACACCACGTTTTTAAAGGCAATGGAGTCGTACAACATACCAGATATGGCATGCAGGGTAAAGAACCACCCGCGTGTCTGGTCAACCCCTTCCGAAATGAAATCAGCAGGGTAATTATTATCAAAAATCTCCTTGTTCTCAAACGGATAATGCCATTGTGCAAACGGCATAGCGCCAGAGTCAAACCAAACGTCAATCAGGTCGGTTTCACGTTGCATTACTTTACCGCTGGTAGATACCAGATACACCTCATCTACATAAGGGCGGTGCAGGTCTTCTTTGTTATCGGCCAGCAATGCAAGAAAATACTCGTTTTTCTGCTTTTGTTCGGCAGATAGTGCCTCATCTTTCAGGGCATGCAGAATACCGTTTTTCAGTTCTTCCAATGAGCCAATGCACACCTCTTCACCATCTTCGCTCCGCCAGATAGGTAGCGGAGTACCCCAGTAACGGCTACGAGACAGGTTCCAGTCTACGGCGTTTTCAAGCCAGTTACCGAAACGACCCGTTCCGGTGCTTTCAGGCTGCCAGTTAATGGTCTTATTCAAGGCTACCAGCCTTTCTTTCATGGCTGTGGTGCGAATAAACCAGCTATCAAGCGGGTAGTATAGCACCGGTTTATCAGTACGCCAGCAGTGTGGGTAAGGGTGGTCAAACTTCTGAACATTAAAAGCCTTATTCTCTGTTTTCAGTTTGATACCGATGCGCTCATCTACCGACAGATATTTGTCTCGGCCCTGTTTCTGGCGTTCTGTTTCTTTTTCGTCGTCTGTCAGATATGCCTCTTTAACATACTCCAGGGTAAAATCTGAAATCTCCTTTACAAAGCGGCCACGCTTATCAACAATAGGCACCTCTTTGCCGTTTTCGTCTTTCACCATTATCGGCGGAATACCATTTTGCTGAGCAACACGGAAGTCGTCAGCACCGAAGGTAGGTGAAGTATGTACAACCCCTGTGCCGTCTTCAGTAGTAACAAAGTCACCTATAATAACTCTGAAAGCAGCTGCATCAGGCTGAACATAGGGCAATAACTGATGATACTCAATACCTTCTAATGTAGCGCCTTTAAATTCTGTTAGGATTGTCCACGGAATCAGTTTTTTGTCTGACGCAGCAAAGCCGTCAAAATCACCGTCCAGCCCTTTCTCAGAGAAATATTTACTCACCAACACTTTTGCCAACACCACATTTACCGGCAGGTAGGTGTACGGATTAAACGTTTTTACCAATACGTAGTCAATGTTTTTACCTACAGTAAGTGCCGAGTTGGCAGGGAGTGTCCACGGTGTGGTGGTCCAGGCCAATATGTACACCTCATTGCCTTGGGCTGCTTCAAACAAAAAGTCAGACTTGTCTGATTTCTTCACCTTAAACTGTGCCGTAAGAGAAGTGTCTTTCACTTCTTTGTAAGTGCCGGGCATGTTTAACTCATGAGACGAAAGCCCCGTTCCGGCAGCAGGCGAGTATGGCTGAATGGTATACCCTTTATAGAGCAGTCCTTTTTTGTAGAACTCCTTAATCAGATACCAGATAGACTCTATGTATTCGTTTTTGTAGGTAATGTATGGGTTGTCAAGGTCTACCCAGTACCCCATTTTTTCGGTCAGGTCATTCCATTGGTCGGTAAAACGCATTACCGTTTCACGGCATTTCCGGTTATATTCTTCAACCGATATCTTAATCCCAATGTCTTCTTTGGTAATACCCAGTTCTTTTTCCACTTGCAGTTCAACCGGCAGGCCGTGGGTATCCCAACCACCTTTACGTTTTACCTGAAAACCTTTCAGGGTTTTGTACCGGCAGAAAATATCTTTAATAGTACGAGCCATTACGTGGTGGATACCCGGTGTTCCGTTAGCAGACGGAGGCCCCTCATAGAATGTAAAAGCAGGTGCGCCTTCTCTTACCTCTACCGATTGCTCAAATACTTTATTCTTTTTCCAGAACTCCAGAATTTCGTCAGCGATGGCTGCGTAGTTAACAGATTTATATTCTTTATAATGCATATGTAAAAGCGAATATCGGCAGGCTTTACAAATCCTGCCTGAAACAGAGTGCAAAGATAACGATTTTTAGCCCATAGAAATAATTGAAATAAACAGATTTAAGGTTTTAATCAAATTCAAAACCTGGTTTATCCGGGTTTAAGATTAAAATATTGAGATTAAATCATTCAGAATTAAACCGACAGACTGTATTGTTATCTAACACTGCACACATAAATAACAAGCCGTGTTACAAAAGCAAACCCAGCACTTGTTCTGGAGAGCGGGATTCGGAGCGCCACTCTCAACCATAAAAGAGGCCAAACGCCATTCTGCCAAAAGAATTTTCAAGAGGCTGCTGAAAGATTCTGAATCTTTCAGCCCTATTGAAGTGGTGAAGCCCCCGGATACGACAGATACCTATTCTAAGTCAAAGCCAAATGCCATAGACAAAACAGACCTGGCACGCCTAAAAGAGAAGCAGCTTGAAATTGAGAAGCAAAGAAAGGAAGACCAAACCAGACTTAATATTGCCTGGATTGAAAAGATGAGTACGGGCAAAGAGGTTCTGAGAGAAAAAATGGCATTTTACTGGCATGGACATCTGGTATCCAGAAGTCAGGATGCCTATTATTCGCAAAGCTATGTAAATACCCTTCGTAAATATGCTTTGGGGAAGTTCGGAGATTTGCTGCTTGCGGTTTCTAAAGAACCATCAATGCTACAGTTTTTAAATAACAGGCAGAACCGAAAAAAAAGTCCGAATGAAAACTTTGCCAGAGAATTGATGGAGTTGTTTACACTTGGCAGAGGCAACTACACCGAAAAAGACATTAAACAGGTAGCCAGAGCGTTTACAGGATGGGACTTTGACACAAGCGGCCAGTTTGTTTTTAAAGAAAAACAACATGACGACGGCGATAAAACCATTTTTGGCAAAACCGGTAACTTTAAGGGAGAAGACGTTATCTCTATGATTCTTGAAAAAAAAGAAACTGCCATTTTTGTAACAGAAAAAATTTACAGGCAGCTTGTAAATGAAGATACCGCTAACCCCTGGCATACCGAAAAAATACTAAAACTTGCTGAGCGGTTTTATGAATCGGGCTATGAAATTTCGCTTTTGCTTCAACATATTTTTACTTCAGACTGGTTCTTCGATGCGCGCAACATCGGGTCGCATATTAAATCACCCATAGAATTACTGGTGGGCATGAAAACAACCATGCAAATACATTTTGATGACCCGGAGGCGCCATTGCTTATTGAGCGGCTGTTAGGCCAGATATTACTGTATCCGCCCAATGTAGCGGGGTGGCCGGGAGGCAAAAACTGGATCGACAGCTCCAGTCTTTTATTCAGAATGCAGCTTCCGTCTCTTATTTTTACAGACAGGCAACCCGAAATAAGCGCTAAAAGCGATGGTGACATCAATACGGAGTACCAGACACGTAAAAGAGGGTTCAGTGGTGAATCTGACTGGCAAAAATTAGCGCCATACTTTGCAGGCAAAAAAACTAACCTGCTGGAAGAAATGACTAATTATTTGCTGCAGGCAATGCCCGATGAAAGCATACTGAAAGAAATTGAGAGCCGCGTTAAGGCCGGGCCACAGGTAGAGGCCATGAAAAAAACAACCATGTATTTATGGATGCTCCCTGAATACCAGCTATGCTAGGCATAACCTGTCAGTCTTTTTTATTTATACATTTAAATTGGTTTATCAATAATGGCATCAAGAAGAGATTTTATCAAGCAATCGGCATTGGCAACCATAGGCGGTATGCTGGTTCCTCATTTTCTGAAAGCCTACGAAACACAACACTTGGGTGTAGAGCCGGTGAACGGCAAGGTTTTGGTTGTTGTTCAGTTGTCAGGTGGTAATGATGGCCTAAACACGGTAATTCCATACACAAACGATATTTATTATAAAGCCCGGCCCAATATTGGTATTGCGCCTGACAAAGTACTAAAACTAAACAACGAACTTGGCCTTAACCCTGCCATGGACGGCCTCAGACGATTATATGACGATGGCCTGGTGAGTATCATTAATAATGTTGGTTACCCTAACCCTGACCGTTCTCATTTCCGCTCTATGGATATTTGGCATACCGCCAGTGAATCAACCGAATACCTGAATACCGGATGGCTGGGACGATACCTGGATGCCAACTGCGCCGGGCATTGTACACCTTATCAGGCATTGGAAATTGACGACACCCTAAGCCTGTCAATGAAAGGCGAAAATGTAAAGGCATTGGCTGTAAAAGATACCGAAAAACTATACCGGCAGGTTAGCCGTCCGTTTATCAGTAAAGTTGCAGGTGTTGCGCCGGTGTCAGTCAATCAGAATCTGTCATATATGTATAAAACCCTTGCTGAAACATCGTCTTCAGCCGAGTTCTTACATACTCAATCAAAAATTTATAAATCTTCGGCCACTTATCCGGTCGGAGAACTGGGCCAGCGCCTGAAAACTATTGCAGAACTTATTATATCAGACCTGCCCACCAGAGTATATTATGTAAGCGTTTCTGGTTTCGACACCCACTTTAATCAGCTAAATCAGCAGGAAAGGCTTCTGCAGAACTACTCTTCGGCCATACAGGTATTCGTTAATGACCTGCAAAAAAACAATAAAATTAACGATGTGGTGATTATGACTTTCTCAGAATTTGGCAGAAGAGTAAAAGAAAATGCCAGTGCCGGTACAGACCACGGCACAGCTAATAATTTATTTTTAATAGGAGGTAGCCTCAAACGCCCTGAAATATTGAATGAAGCCCCTGATTTAACCAATCTGGATGAGGGCGATTTGAAATTTTCAGTTGATTTCAGAGATATTTATGAATCGTTGCTAAATGACTGGTTGCACTCTGACGCAAAAAAAATACTGGGCCGTGTATCAGGAAATTTAAAACTCGTCTAATTTTAAAAATATCCGGCTTCACATAAAAACCACTTAGTTTATACATCTTCTTTTTTTCTGCTTTTATGGTTATGAATTTTTTGTTTTCTACCTGAAAACAGAGAATTTTCTACTAGAATTGTAGGCTAAATTCACTTATATTTCTGTTATTTTGTACCCTGACTTTTTAAAATTAACCTTTTTGCCTAAACCTTAATTTATCTTACTTCAATTAAGATAATTAGCATTGCAACCACTAAAGACTGGTATACTCTGGCGTACTGCCGGATATTAGGCCAAATGCTGTGCTTATATCTATAATTTTCAGCTTTATGGAAGGCAAATAGCAATAACCGCCAGGAACATTTCCGGCTTTTTTCTAAACCCTGATGATACTTAATTGAAAAACTTATATGGTTTTTAATTCTATTGACTTTCTAATTTTCTTCATTATTGTATTTATTTTATTCTATTATTCCCGCGGATTCAACAGGCAGGTAATTCTTCTGGTTTCAAGTTCTGTTTTTTACATGTGGTTTATTCCTTCTTATATTCTCATATTGTTTTTAACTATTCTTATTGATTATTTTGCCGCTATCAGAATTGAAGACAGTACAAAACCTGCTACAAAAAAGCTTCATCTGCTGTTTGGTATCATCAATACATGTATTGTTTTATTTGTATTTAAGTACTACAACTTTTTTGTCGACAACCTGAATTACCTCGGATTCAGAAGTGCCAGACACTGGGAAATAATACTACCAATCGGGCTTTCATTTCATGTGTTTCAAAGCCTGGGGTACGTTATTGAAGTTTACAAAGGCAAAATAAAAGCCGAACGGAACCTGCTCATTTATTCAAATTTTGTAATGATGTTTCCGCAATTGGTTGCCGGGCCAATTGAGAGAGCAGAGAATCTATTGCCCCAATTAAGAAAAGACAACCCAATAACTTACCGTGATTTTACTGTGGGGCTAAGCCAGTTTTTTTGGGGACTCTTTAAAAAAGTAGCCGTTGCAGACGTATTAAGCCAGTATGTTGATACCATTTTTAACAGCTACATGCATCACTCAGGCTTTACTTTTTTTATAACCATGCTGATGTTCACTTATCAGCTGTATTGCGATTTTTCCGGCTACTCAGATATGGCCATTGGTGTTGCCAGAATGCTGGGCTACAGATTTAATGAAAACTTTAAACTGCCGTTCTTTTCAACAAGTATCACCGAACTCTGGCGAAAATGGCATATTTCTTTAAGCAACTGGCTGCGAGATTATGTGTATTTTTCATTAGGCGGCACAAAGAAAGGAAAACTGATTGCCTACAGAAATCTGTTCATTACCATGCTAATAGGTGGCTTATGGCATGGTGCATCCTGGAATTTCGTAATATGGGGCCTTATATACGGTGTTTATTTAACGGCCGAAAAACTATTGAATTTCACTTTGCGGAGCCGTCCGGGATTTATTTATAAAGCCATTGGCTACATATATGTTCATTTACTTATTATGTTTCCCCTTATTCTATTCAGGTCAGTAACTTTTGACCAGGCCAGTTATATCATTCATGCCATATTTACCGATTTTTACCCCTCAAAATTTAACGCCTTAGATATCTTTATTTTGATGCCTGCCATTACCGGCTGGACTCTCATGACAGCGTTTGAGTACTTTGTGCTTAGAAAATTCAGCTTTGATGATATATACGAGATGAAATCCGGTAATCTCTATCTCAATGCTCTAACTATTTTCATTACTGTTTCTGTTTTTTTGCAAGGCAATATCAACGAAACGCAATTTATTTATTTCCAATTCTGACCAGCCCATGAAACAAATATTAGCTAAACTTGCTTTTCTGATTTTGATTTTGCTGGTGATAGACAAACTGTTTGGTGTTTTGTTCACTCATTTTATATTTAAGAAGACCATTTCTGGAGAACGTGGGGGTACAATCAATTACATATTGCAAAAAAACAGAGACATCAACTTTCTTATTCTGGGGTCTTCAAGAGCCAGGCACCAAATAGACCCGCTCTTGCTTACGAACCTAAAGGGTAAAGGATATAATGCCGGTGAAAACGCCGTTGGTGGCGTTTTATATAGCAGTATATTGCTGGATTTATTGCTTGCCCAACAAATAAGGCCGCATTCGGTAATATTGCAAATGGATGCAAATTATTTTGATGAATCGCGGCAGAAACAGAATAATCTGGAGCTTAGAGCACTTTATCCGTTTTATGCAGAAAGCGCGTTATTAAAAGAATATGTAAAAGAAATTGGATGGAAAGAAACAATGCTGGTACAATCTGATATGTTTAAATATAATTTCAAGGTTTATCCTATTATGTTTAATTACATAAACGAAAAAAACATGATAAATCCATTCGGTTTTTCTCCTCTGCTAGCCAGATTAGATACCTCAAAAATCAGACATGAAAGCGTAAAGCACAAAGTTGAACCTATTAAACTCGATAACCTAAAGCTAAAGGCTCTCAGGCACTTAATCAATCAATGTGCAAAATTCAATGTAAAACTTTATATCGTTTTCCCTCCGAATTTCAAAAACATCTATTACCACAAAGTTTATAGCGATAAACTAAAAGCATTCGCTTCTGCCCAAAAAACCCCGGCCAGAGTTATTGATATGAGCGATGTTTATAAGTTAGCAGAATTACAACAACCTGATAAATGGAAAGACGAAACCCACCTGAATAAAGCAGGTGCCCTGTTGTTCTCGGCTTACCTTAACGACAGCCTCAAAGAAAACATAAACAGAAAATATGTCTCAAAGTTTAATTAAGGGTATTTGATATAATAACCTCTAATGCCCGATTCATTTTGCAGGCTACGGTATCTTTGCTATATTGCAATGAATAATTTTGCCGGGAAGACTATTAATGCTATTGAGAGAAAAACGACTGCTCATGATTATTATGAATTAAATGTTAATTGTTAAGAATCAGCATGGTTAAACCCTCTTTTTAATTTCATCTTTCATTAGATAGCCTGAGGATGAATGATTGGATTATGACTTCGTGAATTGCAGCAACCCAAATTTTTTAAAAGATAATTTTTTGCTAAAGCCCTATATATGAGTTTTTTTTACAGAACTGGTATTTTAATATTTCTTTCGATGTCTTTTGCTTTTAGCCAGAACCCTACCAATGGCGCAAAGCTTCATATCGAAAGCGGAGTCTTTGCGTCCAGTTCAGGCAAAACACCTTTTTTGATACGCTCTAATCAGTATGGTACTGTTCCGATTGAAAACCCCATCTTTACATTAAGGGCAGGGCTTATCAAAGAATATGATTCTACCAAAACATCATCAAGCCATAAACTAAGAAAATTCTCTTACGGATACGGCATCAGCGCCGTAGCTAATGCGGGTAAAGCCAATCAGTTTTTACTTCCTGAAGCCTATCTTAAAATAAGGTTTGGCGCTTTTGAATTATACGGCGGCCGAAGAAAAGAAATTACAGGCCTGGTAGATACCGCTCTTACTATGGGTTCTTACATCTGGTCGGGCAATGCCCTACCTATTCCTAAAGTGCAAATTGGCCTGCCCAACTATGTTTCTATTCTTGGAAAAGGTCTATTTTCTGTGAAAGGGGCATTTGCCCATGGTTGGTTTGAGAACGGCCCTGTTCAGAACTTTTTTTTGCATCAGAAGCACCTGTATTTAAGAATCGGGAAACCCAACTGGCGTGTAAAATTATATGCCGGTGGTAACCATCAGGTCCAATGGGGGGGACGACCAGCTGAGCCATTTATTGACAAAAAATCAGGTGCACTTATCACAACCTATCCTTCAGATTTTGCTACATACCTAAAGATAATTTCAGGTTTAAGTATCAATAAAGGAGAGAGCAGCCTAAACTCAAACGTACCAATAAATGAAGCCTGGAACAGACCCGGAAACCATCTCGGCAGTTTTGATATTGCAGCAGAAATTAACACCCGCCTGTTTGATGTGTTTCTGTACCGGCAAAGCATTTATGAAGACGGTTCACTGTTTTACCTCAATAATATAACTGATGGACTACTTGGCGTATCTTTAAGGCGTAAATTCGTGGAGAAAGGTATAACAAGAGTTACCTTCGAATATCTGGATACCAGAAGCCAGGGAGGACCAACCGGAAGTGAAAACACAGTTCCAGAACTAAGAGGTATGGATAATTATTTCCAGAATGGTACTTATACAAGAGGTTGGACCTATTACGGCAACACCATAGGAACCCCATTGTTAGTGCCTTTGTGGACAGTAAATAAAGAAGGTTTGCCGGCAGAGCTGGTAATGCAGGATGACACCTATATACTAAACCGGGTTCAGGCGTTTTCTTTGGGTATAAGCGGGAAAGCCAAAAACATGGATTATTATACCAAAGCACTTTATAACATAAATACAGGTACTTACCCATTTGTACTAGACCGCCGGCAATTTGCCTTGCTGTGCCGGGTAAGGTACAAACTTCCTAAATTTTCTATTGTTTCTTCTGTATCATTTGATGAGGGTAATCTGTTCACAAGCACCTTAGGAGGTTACCTAGGGATACAAAGAACTCTCTTCTAACTCATCAAAGTCAAGATTTTCGTAAACTGAATTATTGCTGATAAATTCCGGAATCAGTTTTTTCATTTCTGATACAATCTGGTTATTATTGAGCGAAGCAATAGTGGTTTCCAGATGGGCAATTGCCACTTTCAGCAGGTCATAGTCTACAGGTACAACTTTGGCTATCATAATTTTTGAATGATAGGTGGGTTGTGTATTTTCGTTACTATTCAGTAGTTCTTCATACAGTTTTTCACCGGGCCTGAGTTGCGTTATTTTTATTTCAATATCTTTATCGAGCTCCAGACCAGACAACTGAATCATTTTCTTGGCAAGGTCATATATTTTCACAGGCTTGCCCATATCAAAAACATATATCTCACCACCTTTACCCATTGTACCTGCTTCAAGCACCAATTGGCATGCCTCCGGGATAGTCATAAAATATCTGATAATTTCTTTATGCGTTACCGTAACGGGGCCGCCGTTCTCTATCTGTTTTTTGAATAACGGGATAACCGAACCATTGGACCCAAGCACGTTGCCAAATCTGGTAATTATAAACCTTGTTCTGTTACCGTGGTGGCTATCCAATGCCTGCACGTACATTTCTGCCAGACGTTTGGAAGCACCCATTACATTGGTGGGATTCACGGCCTTATCGGTAGAAATCATTACAAATTTTTCAGCCTCATATTTTGAGGCAAGCTCTGCTATAATTTTTGTACCATGCACATTTACTCTAACAGCCTGATACGGACTTTTTTCCATGAGAGGCACATGCTTATATGCCGCAGCATGGAAAATCACCTGAGGTCGTTCTTCATTAAAGAGGTGATCCATTAACCCTTCATTCGTTACATCGTACACCTCTACACGTATGTCGGGCAACTGGCTGTTATCAACATTTGAGGTTCTGAGTATCTCACTCTCTAAGTCATAAAGCGCCGACTCTGCCTGGTCAATCAAAACAATTCTTCCCGGCGAAAACTTCAGCAGTTGTCGTACTAGCTCACTCCCGATTGAACCGGCAGCACCGGTAACTAGCACTTTTTTATCTTTTATAAACCTTTCTACAAAACGGTTATTAATAAATATCGGGTCACGCTCAAGCAAATCGTCAATTTCAATATTTTGTATTTGCTTGGTAGTTAATTCCCCATTTATCCACTTATCAATAGGCGGAATTGACTTAAGAATAATGCCCAGAGCAAGAAAATCTTCGGCAATTTTAGCTTTTGCTAAAGGCGTTATTTTTTCTATGGCAAAAACAACTTCCAGGTCTTCTTCTGTAGACCTTGGATTAGTAATATACTTTTCAATTGCGTCTTTTCTTGACAAAACCCTTATTCCTTCAATAGTTTTATTGGTTTTTTGTGGGTTATCATCTATAAAGCATAAGATTTTATAGCTTTTGGTTTTATCGTTAAGCAGACTATTTTTGGTTATACGCCCCAGGTCTCCGGTTCCGTAAATAATAATGGGGCTGATAGCCTTAATGTTTCTGTAAAATGTTTCATAAAGGCTTTTTACAAGGAATCTGCTGAAAATAAGCGCAAAAAGGGTAACAAAATAACTAATAATAGTTATACGAGGTGGTATACACAAATAAATGATGTTATGATAACAACCAAAATTTGACAGGAAGAATATAAATATGCTGCTTAATGATACGACCTTCACCAATAGTGTAATATCTTCTGTACTGGTGTGCCTTACTATGCCCTCATACGACTTGAAAATAATGAAAAACAGGCCGTTAATAAGCAAAACAAAAAACAAATGATATTTATAAAACTGAGGCTCTACATAAGTAAGTTCGAAATCAAAGTGAACAAAAATAGCAAGTGTAAAAGTTATGGAACATATAATAAGATCAACCAAAAAAATCAGCCATTTAGAGGCGAATTTCTCAGAATATTTTCGTGTAGAAATCGTCATAGACTCTGAATCATTAATTTTATAAATCGGAAAGCACAGCAAATTTATTATTTATCATTCAAGGCACAATCAAAAAACTCTTTTTAACACCGAAAACTTTTTAAACGGATAACCTTTGGCAACCTGTTTTAATGATAGCGCATTTTTGATTGGTTTTATACTATCAGAATGCAATAGTCAATAGAATAAATAAATTAAAAGAGAAGACTTAGGGTGTTATAAAAAAGTCAAAACCAGCGGCACTCCAATACAAACGTTCATATACGGAAGGAATAACTGATATTTAGTACATTATTAAATCTTTCAGCTAACACAAAACTTCAGCTGCCAGATAAAACCCTGCACTTGGTACACTCAAAAGCCCTGTTCTTATGCTGTGGACATAGAAAAAGGGAGCTACTTTTAAAACGGCAACTCCCTACAAAGGCTTAAATTATTTATTAGAAACCGCCTTTTTTAGTTGCTCATTTTCCAACTTCAAGGCTTTTACTTCTTTATTTAATTCAATCATATACAGCGTAAGCTCTTCTATCTTCTCCATTAATTTGGCGCTTGTTTTAGATACATCAAGGCCGTTTTTATGAAATTCTTCTGCTGACTGAACATTAGGCAGGTGCTTATTCTCTTTTATGAAAGACTCAACTTTATCAAGAGGCATTAACTCATAAGAAGGCTCAAATACATAATCGGCCCAGTCTTTAGAGCTTTTCAAGGCAACTTTTACTTTTTCAGTAATGATTCCGTCCTGAACAATAAGGCGATACTCGTTGTTGGTCGGCATGGGGAATTCAGCATCAAAATTACCTACTGCAAGAAACCCCAGGGAGCTCGACTTAGAAGAGCCCAGGTTTATTCTGACATTTTTATTGTCAAATTCTCCTTTAATAAGTGGGCTAAGGTTATCTGAGCTCATACCTTTCCATTCGCTACCATTATAGTAGTAAAACCCTGAAATTAAATCAGTTTGGTAGACCATCAACCCATTGGCAGGATTCTGAATGGAAGTACGTTGCTGCAATGACATACGGGGTATAAGAAGACCCTGGCTTGAAGACTTAATATCTAAAACGGCAGATTCATGCGGTAATGTTGTACCAATACCCACGTTACTCCTTTCTTTTTGAGCAAAGCCCACCAAAGTACTTGCAGAAAACATGGCAAGTATGCAAAATGATTTGGTAAAGATTGTTTTCATACGTGGCAAATTAAAGTTATTACTTGATTACGCGCTAATATATACAGGTTTTTACGTCAAAAAAAATATTATTTATTTTTTTTATTGATTGGGTGCTATTTTTTTAATTATTGATAAAAATACCCTTAACTGCCTGATGTTTAACTTCTTTGAAAAAACAAATTGAAACTAGGCAAGCATTTATGGTTTTAAAGTGTATCTAAGTTTGATTGAATAAGGGCAATTAATTATTCTTGAATACATTTCTTTATCTCTGAAACAATCCTTTCCAGTTCAGATACACTCAGGTTAGAGCCAGAGGGTAAACATAAACCCCTGTTAAACAATACTTCAGAAACCCCGGCCCCATAAAAAGGGGCATCAGTAAAAACAGGCTGAAGATGCATGGGTTTCCATAGGGGCCGTGATTCTATATTGTGTTTTTCCAGATGAAGTCTGATTTTTTCTCTTTTTTCATAATTCTCAAACAATATACAGGTCAACCATCTGTTTGAAAAATAATCAGAAGAAGGCTCATCAAGAAACGTTATTTCACTATTACCTTCCAACTCGTTTTTGTAATAAGTATAGTTGGCTCTTCTTTGACTTACTCTGTCATTCAATACCAACATCTGACCTCTGCCAATACCCGCACAAACATTGCTCATACGATAATTATACCCAATAGCCGAATGCTGGTAATGAGGCGCATTATCACGCGCCTGTGTAGCCAGATATCTGGAGCGGTCAATCATATCTTTCTCATCAGATACCAATGCCCCTCCACCCGACGTGGTAATAATTTTGTTGCCATTGAAAGAGTAGATGCCAAATTTACCATAAGTACCCAAACTTTTGCCTTTAAAAAAAGAGCCCAGTGCCTCTGCGGCGTCTTCAATCAGCGGAATATCATACTTACTTGCAATAGAAAGTATCTTGTCTAACTGCGCTGGCATTCCATACAAATGCACCAGAATAATAGCTTTTGGTTTTTTACCCATGGCCAACCGATTTTTAATTGCGGTTTCCAGTGCTTCGGGGTCCATATTCCAGGTTAACTCTTCAGAATCAATGAAAACCGGCGTAGCTCCCTGATAAACGATTGGGTTACAGGTAGCTGAAAAAGTAAAACTTGAGCAAAGTACTTCGTCTCCGTTGCCAACGTTGAGTAAAATTAAGGCCAGGTGAATAGCCGCTGTTCCTGAACTTAAAGCAGCGGTGTGCGCAATGCCTGTATAATTACAGATATCTTGCTCAAAGCCATTCACGTTTGGGCCTAGAGGGGCAATCCAATTTGATTCAAAAGCCTCTGTTACAAATTCTATCTCCTTATCTCCCATATGAGGAGATGACAACCATATTTTACTACTCATTTTACTAAAGTTGCTTGGTTTTCCCTTTCAAAGAATTTTTTAAAACTCAAAAGTAACATATAACTTAAACAAAATGACAACCGATTTCCAATAAACATTCTAATGGTGGAAAGTCTTAAAAACATTAGACCAACTAATTTTCAATCAAAAATTAATGGAAGTAAATCATTCATTGAAGTTAGTACATATTTAGGCAGATATTTTGTCTCAATATCAAAATCCTGTTTGTGGATGTTCTCTCCATTATCCTGAAGACAAATAGAACACCACCCTAACTCATTTGGAGTAATGAAATCTTTTTTTATATTATCTGCAATATAAAAGTAATCAGTAGCGCCGAATTGCAAAAAATGAGCGAAGTTATTTATATGGGGTTTTGAAGTTCCAAACTCTTCGGATATTACAATAGAGTCAAAATATGAATCAAGACCTAGTGCTTTAAGTTTGTTTCTTTGTGTAACAGAAAAACCATCAGTAATCAACCCCGTTTTAACTTTATTGCTTTTAAGCTCACTAAGTAAGTGACTAGTTTCTTTATCAAGCTGAATATTGGGATAGTGGTTCCTGTAAGATTCAATAAGCTTAGTAACTTCTGTTGATAGCGAGTAATTTTCAATCAAATTAGCGAAAACATTCTCTTTATTAAAATACCATGAAAGCATTTGATTATACACATGGGGGGCGTCTTTAATTGAAAAAAGGGAGTAGGCTATTGAGTAAAATGCGGATTTCAAATAGCTGATTTCTTTGTAAAGTGTATCATCCAAGTCAAAAATTACAAATTTTGAACTCATAACTGAACTATAATTTCATGGTCATACCTTAACATTAGTGTGTTTTCTTTCCAGTTATCAAAATATTCAATATCTTTTCCCAAAAGGTATTCACTGATTAAAAATCTCGGAAAGTTGGCATCTGCAAGATAGCTTAAAGGATATCCTCCACCAAAGCGTGCATTAATTTCAATCCCTATCAAATTCTTTTTTTCTAAATTATAAAAAACCTGAAACGTGATACAACCTATAGCTCCTTCAATGAAGTTTAATTTTTCTTTTACAATTTCAACAATTTCATTTTTTACCGTTAGCCCTTTGCTTATTTCACCTCCTCTGGTCTCAATTCTTCTTCTGGGAACTACACATTTTAAGAGATTATTCTTATCATAATACATATCCAATGTATATTCATCATGAAATTCGGGGTCGATGAATTCAAAAAAAAGCAGTTTAGGATTTGAAAAATGGTAAGCAGTTAATTCGTCAGCTTTACGAACGGTAAATGTATCTCTGCTAAGACTGCCATCGTAAGGTTTAATAAATATCGGAAAGTAGTTTTCTGTTTTATCAATCACTTTAGGGAACAAAATACCTTTCTCTAGAAAAAAACTATTGGTAACTCTTTTGTCTCTGCAAATATTAACAAAGCACGGGTCAGATACAATCACATTTATACCATTATCTTTGAAAAACTGCTTGTTTTTAGCAAGTATCTGGAGCTCTGTGTCAATTGTTGGAATAATAAGCTTAATATGATGTTTCAGGCAAAGCTCTAATAGTTCATTAATATAATTTTCGTCAGTTACTTTACCAACTTTAAAGTAGCCATCAGCAACATAACAAGCAGCAGATAAATCAGGATTTAAATCAACGGCAAAAACTTTGCTTTCGGGAAAAAATAGTTTTAGTTCTTTTTTAAACGCTTTAACTAGTGACACTCTTCTTCCAGCAGAAGTAATTAATAGATTATCCATTTTTAGACTTTAAATACTTAACGTTAATTGTTTGTTTTCTCTTCGATTCTAAATCTGACACTGATGCAGTCGTCTTTTAATACAATAATCAATTGAACCAACCAGATTAAGCCTATAGATTATATCTTACCCGGGAGTCAGAAATTGCTTTGCATTTTCTAAACTTAATGACTATTAATCTCTCTGGATATGCTGGTTTATTCCAACCCATTCATTTAAATCTCAACAACCGTGGCGCCGAACTCGACAGAATAAATTATAGTCTCTTTTCAACTGTTTAACAAAGAAAACACAAGTTATCATCATGCGCAGATAACTAACATCAAACCCTTGGTTTCATGAAGCCATAGTGCCCACAATTAACTAATGCCAAATGGCCATGACACATTTTTAAAAATACTTTAAGAAAAATGACTGATTGAGCTAAATAATAGTAAAAACAACAATCAGAAATCAGAGGGATAATTTGTTATTCTACCGTGATTGATAGTATCAAAATAAATTATTGCTAAAATACTATTTATTTTTGAAAATGAACATTAAAAAATCTTTACGACACGAATTAAAATAATTTAATCAACGACTTAACTTGAAAATAACTTGATTTTAGAAGGAAAAGAAAAAAACATATTAAAGTAGAAAAACCTGGGTTTATCACAGCCTTTTATCAATTATCTCTTTAGCAAGCTGGCCTTTTACATCATAAATTACTCCGGTAAAATCTCTCAGAGAATTTTGAATGGCAGACTCATTGAACTGATAATGATTTACTGCCAGTATTATGCCGTCATAATCTTTAAAATTCAAATCTTCTTTTAATTCAATTGCATAAGCCGCCTTTACTTCGTCTGCTACTGCCCAGGGGTCAAAAACATCAGTAGAAATGCCATAGTCATTCAGTTCATTTATTACATCTAACACCCTTGTATCACGGATATCCGGACAATTCTCTTTAAAGGTAATACCTAAAATCAGGACCTTTGCTTTACTTACAATTACGTTATTTTTTATCAGAAGTTTTACCGTCTCTACGGCTACATGCTTGCCCATGTAGTCATTAATCTTCCTGCCGGCAAGTATCACCTGTGGATGATACCCCAATGCCTCTGCCTTATAAGCCAGATAATACGGATTAACCCCTATACAATGGCCACCAACAAGGCCTGGCCTGAACGGAAGAAAATTCCACTTTGTCCCAGCTGCTTCAAGCACAGAAAGCGTATCAAGCCCCATTTTATCAAAAATAAGTGCCAGCTCATTCATAAAAGCTATATTGATATCCCTCTGGCAGTTTTCAATCAGTTTGGCAGCCTCAGCCACTTTAATTGATGTAGCTTTAAAAGTGCCGGCTTCAATTATAGTAGCATATAGTTTATCAACAAAGTCTGCAATTTCGGGGGTGCTTCCTGCAGTAACTTTCTTAATTTTTGTGAGTGTATGCAGTTTATCTCCAGGGTTAATCCGCTCAGGTGAATAACCACAGTAAAAGTCCTGATTATAGCGCAGGTTACTGTACCCCTCTAAAACCGGCACGCAATCTTCTTCTGTGCAACCGGGGTACACAGTGCTTTCATAAATGACAACATCGCCTTTTGACAATACCCTGCCAACCGATTGAGATGCCGCCAGCAGGTATTTTAAATCAGGCCTTTTAAAGCTGTCTATCGGTGTTGGAACAGTGATTATGTATACATTTTGCCCGCCTGGTTTTTTCTCATCGGTAACCAGTGAAGAAGAGAATGAAAGCTTGTCGGCAGACTCCAAATCTTTACTGCTTAGTTCTTTTGTTCTGTCGTATCCATTCTGAAGTTCACGGATACGATCGATATTTATATCAAAGCCTATAGTCGCAAACTTCTTCCCGAATTCCACAGCAAGCGGTAAGCCAACATATCCCAGACCCACTATTGTAATTTGTATATCGTTAAAGCGCATGATGATGAAATGGCTTGCTTGTATTGATTCTATTGGCTATTCAGAATTTCAGTTCAACTCTAATTAAAATTCTATTCGTTAGAACTGGCATTAAAGCCGATTGATTGCAAACGCAGCGACAGAGAGTAGAAAAAATAGGGTGAACCTTTTAACACACCCCTGAAAATTTTATTGCACGAGGCATTTCTTTATTGTAGCATTAGTTATCTGCTGCTATATTGTACATTAAAACACCTCTTGGTGTTTAGCACCAAGTATTATTGTAACCAGCACCATAGCTAAAGGCCGCCTTAGCTATTTATAACTTTTGAGTAATTGTTATTTCTTATCAAAGCGGCTATAAGGGCAATTAAGCCGCCTATAAATACTGCTACTAAAAGAATTAAACTTTTTCTTGGCTCACTTTTTCTGGTAGGCACTGTTGGGGGTTCTAAAACCTTAAAAACGGGTGTTTCCTGCTGAACTTTAATTTTTGCTTCCTCATATTTTTTTAAAAGTTCATTATAAAAAGTAGAAGCCATGCGGTATTCTGACTCTATTCTTTCACGCTGAATATCAGCTGATTGCAACCTCATGGTTGACTCCTGAAACTGGTCGCTGTACTGTGCCTTTTTTGTTTGGTTAAAGTAATATTTGCCTTTGGCTACATTTACCCTTTCTTCCAGAAAATCAAGGTCTTTCTGAGCCTTATCTACCCTGTAGCGCGTTACATATTGTGTAAGGTAATTCATAGCAAAATTTGCTACCTCAGCTGCCACATAAGGGTCGGGCATTTTAACAGATATATTAATAACCCCACTTTTTTTGTCAATAACCCCAACAATTCTTGCTTTCAAGGCCTGGATTCTCCGTTCGTATTTTTTACCAATTACAAGAACGCCATTTTGATTATGTGGCGCCTTGACAGTATCTTTCTGTTTTTCGTCAGATTTTTTTTCAAATTCGCCCTCATAAAACTGTTCAAAGGTTATCTTTCTGTTATCTCTGGTTACAACAGGCTGCTTGAAAAGCTCCAGAAAGAAAGGAGTACTCTTAAGAATATCCGGATACAAATCAGGCCTTACCGCCTCGGTGCCGTCTGCACTACCTATGTCTACACCGGCAAGGCTTGCAATGCCTGCTAAATTACCGAGCCGCAGCCCTCCTCTGCCCAGCATCTCGGGCAGTATTTTTCCCTGAGCAGTAAATTGTTCTTTTTGTGAAAAGCCATACCAGAGACCTATACCTGCCGAAGCCAGTATGATCATAAAAATAAGAATTTTTTCTTTCCAGATAACCTGAAAAAGGGCCTTGAAATTAAGACTAACTGTATTATTTGTTGATTCCTTCATTGGGTAATCCTTATGCTTTCTTTTTATCTTCCACTTTCTACTTCAACAACTATTGGTGCGCTCAATCAAAAAAATATCTATAAAAGCCTGATGAGCGTTAGCAACACGGCAGATAATGAAACTAAGCCAGTGCTTAATGCAATTCGCTCGGCGGTGGTCATTCTAACCCTGTTTCTTTTTGGCACCATTACGGTCATACCTGACTTTACCTTCGGATACGCCTTTATGCCTAAAAAGCTTCTGGTTCTGTCAGTGCTACCGTTAGAGTATATTACGTAGGTTTTTCTTACAAAAGCGCTGTCGGTAAAGCCCCCAGCTTGTGCTATGTAATCTCTGAAAACAAAACCCGGCTGATAAGCCACACTGGTAGGATTAAGCACCTGCCCTGCAATAGTAACCGTTTGCCTTTCTTTAGGAATCTCTATTCTGTCTCCGTTTTCCAGAAAAAGATTAGATGGGGTATTTCTGTTTTTAAGTGCCTTCTCAAAATCTACAAAAACCAGTCTGTTATCTCTGTAAAGTTTAGCGCTGGTAATATCTGATTCCTTTCTCAACCCTCCTGCCCGGTCAATAATATCTACAATGCGGTCGCTTTTATTTTCTATCGCATAACTACCCGGATAATTTACCTCACCAACTATCTGTACCGTTGGCTGGTCGTCATAATTAGGCAGATTCCGGATAAACACCTTATCGAAAGGCTTTAGTTTGGTCAAATTTTCGTTTTCCTGTACCGAGCCTAAACTAAAATTAATAATTTCAGTTGTTTTATCGTTCGATTCGTCATTATACAGCCGTCGTGCAATTTCAACGCGCTTTGAGGTGGCTCCGTCAGATAACCCTCCGGCCAGAAGAATCAGGTCTTTTACTTCCATGTTTTCTGCAAATTCATAAAAGCCCGGAATATTAACGGCCCCTTCAATATAAACCAGCCTATCTTCTCTGATTTCGCTGATAGATTTTATCAGCAACTGGTCTTCCCTCTTCAATTCTATATCACTTATTTCTCCATTCAGCAGTTTCCTTAAGTTAATTGCCTGGTATTCAGAATCAAAATTATCTTTTTTTCTTACTAAAATGGCCCGATCAGGGTAAGCATCTTCACGCAAACCCTTGGCGAACTCAATCAGTTGCCTGACAGTTTTTAGTTGACCGCCTAAGGCAAACTCACCCGGTCTCATTACTGCTCCTCTTATTGCTACTTTATTTTCGAAACGCTCAAGTATAGTGCCTATTAGAAATTGGTCACCGTTTTGGGTAATAAACTCCGGATTGGCCTGAGGGTCGAAAGTCAGGATTTTCTTCTCGCTCTGGGTATTTCTTGTTACGTTCACTGTGGCTGTGTAGGCCTTATCGGTGAAGCCTCCGGCATATTCAAGCAGGGTTTTGAAATTGTCATTCTCTTTAAGCTCAAAAATACCTTCTTTATTTACCTGCCCTGTAATTCTGACCCGGTTCTGAACTACCGGAACCAGAATGACATCCTGGTCTGTCAGGTTCATGTCATCTTCGCGGGTTCCTTTAAGCAGAAAGTTATACACATCTATTTTTTTGATAACAGCGTTGTCGCGTATTATCTGAATATTTCTTAAAGACCCTTTTTCTGTGGGGCCGCCAGATAGATACAATGCGTTAAAAGCAGTTGCCAACGAAGAGAGCGAATAAGTACCCGGGTTTTGTACTTCTCCGACAACCGTTATTTTTATAGTTCTTACATCGCCCAGTGTAACATCTACATTCAGCGTGCCGTTTCTTAAGCCCGCAAAGATAGTTTTAAGCCGGGCAACAATTTTGCCTTTTGCCTGCTCTATAGTATTGCCGTTTACATAAATGGGCTGGAGATTTTCAATTTTTATGGTGCCTTCTGGCGACACCGTAGTGCTGTAATGCTGATACGCATAGCCGGTAATATCAATTCTTAGCTCATCGTCAGGCCCGAGAACATAGTTTTTTGGCGTTGGTAGCCTCAGGTTCGGCTCAAAAGTAAGGTTTTTATTGTTGAAGAGCTGACTCCCGAATATGACGGGTCTCTTTGCAACTGAATCTTTTCTATTAACTATTTCCGGCCTCGACTCGGCAGATAATTCTTTTACATCAACGTCTCCCAATTGCTCACGGCCGCCGGTTTCTCTTTTTCTGTTCGAATCATCTGATTTCCTTGTTTTATCAACACCGGTTTTATCGTTGGTCGATTTGTTATTGAGGCGGTTTATTCTTTCTTTTACTTTGGCAATGTCCTGAGTGCTATATCCATTAGCAATAGCCATTGCCTCTATTTGTGCATCAGACAGTCCTCTTTTTTCTGCGGCTTTAATAAGTGCTTCCAGCTGCTTGTCGGTTAGTTTATCAACATTTTCGGGCATTTGTTGGGTAACCTGAGAATAAGCTACTTCCGAAATAAAAAACATTAATACCAGAACCTTAAAAATAGTTTTAAGTGAAGCCATGATTTGAATGATACGTAGGAATCTTAAATTAGGGTAAAATTAAAAAACAACAATTACGGCAAACCCATTAGCAGGCGACCATTTTACATATCTGATAAAACCCAATTTCAGCCATTGCAATCACCTATTATTCCATCCATGTGCCGGAGAATCATTAATCATCTCCGATGTGTTTTCTGTTCACAGTGAGGTTGTGTTGTCAAAGCAGAAAGATATTTTGGTTAGGCGCAGAATTAGTTTCCATTAAAGAAACACTCTGCCTGTTTTCTTTTTAAAGAATTTCAGCAACAACAAAATATATGAATATCAGATTAAATTCAACAAATATTGACCATAACCGCTTTTAACAAGGGGCTTGGCTATGGTTTCAAGCTGGCCTGCATCTATAAAGCCCATTCTGTACGCCACCTCTTCAATGCAACCAATTTTAAGGCCTTGTCTTTCTTCTATAACCTGTACAAACTGTGCGGCTTGCATTAAAGAAACAAATGTGCCGGTATCGAGCCAGGCCGTACCTCGGTTCATAATACCTACACTAAGCCTGCCACTTTCAAGATACACTTTATTGATGTCGGTAATCTCCAGTTCGCCACGCGGTGATGGTTTTATGTTTCTGGCAATTTCTACCACGTTGTTGTCATAGAAGTATAAACCCGGCACAGCAAAGTTTGACTTAGGCTTTTGAGGTTTTTCTTCAATAGATATGGCCTTACGGTTATCGTCAAACTCAATAACACCGTATCTTTCCGGGTCATGCACCTGGTAGGCAAACACAATGCCGCCGTCGGGGTTGGTGCTGCTCTGCAATAATTTGCTTAAACCGCTACCATAAAATATATTGTCGCCTAATACCAATGCCACACTGTCGTTACCGATAAAATCGGCACCTATGATAAAAGCCTGCGCCAGGCCGTCAGGCGATGGTTGTTCGGCATAGCTGAATTCACAACCTATTCTGCTCCCATCGCCCAATAACTTTTTGAAGTGAGGTAAATCATGAGGAGTAGAGATAATCAGAATCTCGCGGATTCCTGCCAACATAAGTATCGACAATGGGTAGTAAATCATTGGCTTATCATATACTGGCATTAACTGTTTACTCACAGCAAGTGTAAGCGGATGTAAACGGGTTCCAGAGCCTCCGGCGAGAATAATTCCTTTCATATGTTTAATATAAAGTAAAACGAAACTTTAAGATTTCGTGTCAGGTTAACTTAAACTGTAACGTAATCAAGAAGGTACTTTGGCGGAAAGTTAAATCTTTCTTACGTAATGGTATAGTAAATTTATAGAAAATTTATAAATAACCAGTAATTGAAAAATCCAGATTGAAGGATTAACGGGGCATCAAATACTCTGTTTGCCAGCTCAAACAAATTTTTTATGATTCGATTGACTGCAACGGAGTACCGGCTTTTAAGTCTGTATGGCTGATTTTGCCTAGCAGCCCCTCATAGTATTTAGGCGGTAGTCCGTCTCCCGGGCGAATTACCCTTAAGTTTTCTTCAGTAAATGCCTCGCCCGATTTGATATCTTTTACTACATAAATTGAGCGCTTAAACAAAAGGCTTTTCTTTTCTGATTCCTGAACACCATACTGAATAACCCCCAACGACTGCCAGGCTCTTTCGGTTTCAATCACTAACGATTTCAGTTCGTCAGGTTCTAACGAAAAAGCTGAATCTACTCCGCCTTCGGCGCGGCTCAGGCAAAAGTGTTTTTCTATAACGGTTGCCCCCAATGTTACTGCTGCACATGGTACGCCAATGCCCATGGTGTGGTCGCTCAGGCCTACTTCGCACTGAAACAAATCGCGCAGGTGTGGAATAGTACGAACATTAGAGTTTTCAGGACTGGCCGGATAGTTGCTTGTGCATTTCAGCAGCACCAGGTCTTTACAACCATTAGCCCGTAAAACAGCTACGGCTTCATCAAGGTTGGCCAGTGTACTGGCACCTGTTGACATAATGACGGGCTTTCCCGTCTGGGCAACCTTTTTCAACAGCGGGAAATGGTTGTTTTCAAAAGAAGCTATTTTATGCGCCGGTGTGCCCAGGTTTTCAAGAAAATCTACAGCCGTATCATCAAATGGGGTAGAAAAACAGATAATGTTATTGTCGGCGGCACATTTATACATGGCTTCGTGCCATTCCCAGGGGGTGTGCGCTTCTTCATACAATTCGTAAAGATTCCGGTTTTTCCAGAGCGAAGTATCGTCTTTGATATCAAAAAGCCCGCCTCTCTGGTTAATAGTTATGGTATCGGCTGTATAAGTCTGTAATTTAATGGCATCGGCCCCACATTCAGCGGCTGTCTTAATTATTTTCAGGGCTCTTTCTAAAGACTGATTATGATTGCCGCTCATTTCGGCAATTATAAATGGCTTATGGTTTTGCCCTATGCTGTAATTCGCTATTTTCATTGATTCCTCCTTGTATATAATACAGTTTCAAAGCCCTGATAATCTAAGTTTTTAGTAAACAAAAAGCCGGCACTTTTAAATGCGCCTATTGACCCTTTATTTTCGGTTTTTATATACGCCTCAATGGTGTACCCGGGGTTTTCTCTTAAAAAATACCGCACAGCCCTTGTTAGCAATTGCCCAGCCAGCCCTTTACCTCTGAATGATTTATCAATCGATACACCAACAATGCTATTTTGCTTATCGGGGTTATTTTCAAATCTTACCTGCCCTATTGGCTGTTGGCGGGCATCTTCAAAAACAAGCATCAGGCAGTTGGGGTCTTTTATTTTTTTAAGAAACCACTGCCGGTGATTTTCAAGTACCACCGGCTGGCTGTTAAAAGATTGTTTCCGTACCTCTTCGTCATTAGTCCAGTTAAAATAGCGCATCAAATCGGCTTCATTGGCTGTTCTGATATTGATATCATTAAACTTTGAATGAATAAGCACATCAATAAATTTACCTTTAAACAAGCAGTGGCCTGGCAATGTGGCTTCTAACTGGTAATTACTTTTTTCAATAGCCACATACAAATGAGGCCTCAAATTAAAGGCATAAGTAAATATTTTATGCAGATTCAGCTCTTCAAAAGCAACTTTTTCAATTAAAGAAAGATACGTACGCCAGTGAAATTCGAAAAAATCTTTTTCGAGGCTGGTTTTCATGATAAACGATATCTCAGCGTGCCTGTCTGTCCAGTTAATATGTACCAATCCACCATAGCCAATGCAGGTGTCATTTTCAAGATAAGAGAAAAGCAACTGAGCTGGTTTGGCTGTTTCAAACAATTGAGCCACCACCTTATCGAAATACCATTCCTGCTGCTGAGTAGTAAGCGGGGCGGCCTGCCTTAAATGATAAATCTGCTCATTCCGCCACTGCATTATGTCATATTTATCCTGGTCTCGCAGAGGCACAATGGTATATTTTTCAGAACCAAATATCTGTTGCGTCAGGCAGGCATATTTTCTCATGGATTCATCAGTCTAAATTTCAGTTCAGCCAGTTTCCAGTCGGTTTCATTGTCAATGTCTTGTCCTTCAAGCTCGCTTATTTCAACCGCTCCTGAATTAGAGGTAATCAGTTTCTGGCTTTTCAGAAAAGAACTTACATGAAAGAAATAGAATTGCCCCGCGTCATGATAGGTCTGGGGTAAATCCTGAGAGCGGGTAAGGGCATGTTGTGGCTCTACCCAACTGATTTGGTTGTCTTCTTTATAAAAAGCACGCTGAATTGGAAACGAAAAACGCTGAACAGGCAAGACGGTATCAAACCCATTGGCATTAAGCAGCGCATAAGCCTCCTTTAGCTTTTGAACAGAGGTAAAGGGGGCAGTGGGGTAGATGCAACACCCGTACTGATAGCTTTTATTTATGGCTTGGTATTGGGTTAGCACCTCTGTTAATACAGCGGCGGTTGTGGCATAGTCATTGGCGTTTGCCGCCGACCGGAGAAAAGGGACACTGGCGCCAAATTGCCGGCTGACAGAGGCAATTTCGCTATCATCAGTAGATACCATTACCTCATCAAACAAACCACTTTTTAATGCCGCCTTTATGGAATAGGCAATAATAGGCTCTCCGCAAAAGTCTTTTACGTTTTTTCGAGGAATCCGCTTGCTTCCTCCTCTTGCCGGAATAATAGCTATATTGCCCATGTGCCTGTCAGTCTTTTTTCTGCATTAAAAACCATGTGATGTCATCCTGAGGGAACGCCGGGTCTCTTCTATAAACAAAGCCGTAATCTACCAGGCTTAAATCAGGGTATTTCTCTAGCATTTCTCCGGCAAAATCTCGTTTGAAGAGCCTGTCTGTATGCCCGCGGTAGTTAATTGAGACCGGAGACGGGTTGTAATATTCACAAATGAGAATGTACCTGCCCGAGGCTTCATAGAGTTTCTGGTAAATGACAGGCAACACCTCAGGGTTGATATGAATCAAGACCCCTTTTATAAGCGCAACCTCATATTTTTTTACCGGCTCATACTCAAGAATAGAACCTTGAAAGACGTTCTCAGAACCTATAACTTTTCTTAATTCACCCGCAGCTTCTTCATTAATTTCAATACCTCCTAAATCAATGCCCGGATACAAAGCCTTGATGGCTCTGAGGTTCATACCGATATTAGCGCCAAACTCTATAAGAGATTTGGGTTTGCCTGCCTGATGCAAAGCTTTTACAAAGAAGTTGAGGTTAGACGCCAGATACTCCTGACTTTGATTACGCTGAATGTACTCATTACCAAAGCTACCCGCCCAAAACTCTTCCTGCGGTGTGATATAATTCTTTTCTATCATGGTTGGGTGTTCAGAAAATTAAGGATGGAATCTATAACAAAGTTTTGCTCGTCGGTTGTAAGGGTATGGTACATCGGAATACTCAAACAGCGCTCGTAATATGATTCTGCCATTGGTCTGTCGCCTTCTTTCCAGCCTAAATCACGATAATAAGGCATAATATGCGAGGGTACGTAGTGTATCTGAGCCATAATTTTATGCGCGTGCAGATGGTTGTACAAGCCCAGGCGGTTGTCTACCTCTATTACATACAGGTGATAGGCATGGCCTTCTACAACACCCGAATGCCCCCTAATGAAAGGACAATCTCTGAAGGCCGCATCGTACCGGGCTGCAATGGCTCTTCTGCTGGCCAGATTGTGGTCAATTCTTTGTAACTGACTGCTGCCTAGCGCTGCCTGGAAATCGGTAATTCTGTAATTATACCCAAGCGACTGCATTTCCATATACCAGCCGGGGTAAGCGTCTGCTCCGCCCGCCAGCTCAATGCTGTTGGTGTATAAGTTGGTATCGCGCACGATACCGTGTGTTCTTAACTGAAGCAGTTTTTTGTACAGTTCTTCGTCATTGGTGGTTATCATGCCCCCTTCTCCGCAGGCAATGTGTTTAACCGGGTGAAACGAGAAAACTGCCAGGTCGGCAAAATTACCATTTCCACAAGATTGATTTACACCGTTTGAATCTTTGAAAAATGCACCCGGCGCATGGCAGGCGTCTTCAATTATCCAGAGGTTATATTCATCGGCCAGTTTCCGGAACTCTTCCATGTTAACGGCTCTGCCTGCAAAATCGACCGGGATAATTCCGGTATATGTTCCTTCTGGCGCGTTTTCCAGTAATGCTCTTACAGCGTTGATATCTAGCAGATAGGTTTCAGGGTCAATATCACCAAACACTATTTCGCCACCACAATAACGTACACAATTAGACGACGCCACAAAAGTAATGGGTGTGGCAATAACCTTTTGCCCCTCTTTTACACCCAATGCCAAAGTACATAAGTGCAGAGCTGCTGTGCCGTTTGAAACCGCCACGGCATAACGTGCGCCAATAAACCGGGCAAAGTTATCTTCAAACTCTTTTATTTTAGGCCCCTGTGTCAGATACGGACTTTTAAGGGTTTCAATAACAACGGCTATATCTTCTTCAGTTATATGTTGTTTTCCGTAGGGAATGACATTCATTTAAACACTAAAGTTTGAGTCTACATGTTCTTTAATCAATTTTCTCAGGCTCTCAACTGTTTCCCATTCTGTGTTTTCAGCAGATGTGTACCTGAAGCCCACCGGTACCTTTTGCGCATTAAACGCGGCCGTAAAATCTTCAATTTTCCATTTATGCATAGAAGGCAGAATGGTAAAATACTTACCCAGATCGTAGGTCAGGAACGAGTCTGACTCGGTAATCATTTCTTCATGAATTTTCTCGCCGGGTCTTATTCCAACAATTTTTGTTTCGCATTCAGGCGCTATGGCCTCAGCCACATCCAGAATACGGTATGAAGGAATCTTCGGTATAAAAATTTCGCCTCCCCAGGCGTGTTCCAACGCATGCATGACCATGTCTACTCCACCTTGCAGAGAGATATTGAAGCGGGTCATGTTGGGGTCTGTAATAGGAATAATTCCTTCTTTACGCTTATTCATAAAGAAGGGAATAACCGAACCGTTTGACCCCATTACGTTGCCATAACGAACTACCGAAAACCGGATGGGGTTCCAGCCTTTTATGTTATTGGCTGCCACAAATAGTTTGTCTGATGCCAGCTTGGTGGCTCCGTAAAGATTGATAGGTGCACAGGCTTTGTCTGTCGATAAAGCCACTACCCTTTCTACATCTGTTTCCAGGCAGGCATTGATAACGTTCTCTGCACCTAAAACATTGGTTTTTACACATTCCATAGGGTTATACTCTGCAATGTGCACGTGTTTCATGGCTGCGGCATGAATCACGTAATCAACCCCACGTAAGGCTCGCTTCAGGCGTTCAAAATCACGTACATCGCCTATAAAGTACCTCATTTGCGGATACTTGCTGTCGGGGTATTCCTGCGCCATCTGAAATTGTTTTTGCTCATCTCTGGAAAAGATGATTAATTTCTTTATTTCAGGATGCCTGCTTAATATATGCTTAGTAAGCGCTTTACCTAACGAGCCTGTTCCTCCGGTAATAAGGATTGATTTATCTTTCAGCGTAAATGACATAGAATGTTTAAGTTTGGCTCAAAAAATATCAAAGGTGAATTTATGATATAACCCTGATGATATTTTTTAACAGTTCACTGACACATGAGTGCATGAAGGCGCAAAATTAGTTAAGATTGAACGAAAAAAGAACAGAACCGCCAACTACTTCTATTGATACACGGTATTGGCAGAGGATTTGATTCAATAATCAGAAACTGGCATCATAAAACATATAAAGCATTTTGAAAAACCCATTACGGCTTTTACGGTGTGATATAAACAAAAAGCAGTAGCAATTTTTGAATTACTACTGCTTTTTAAAGCAATATCTGATTGTAAGGGCCTGATTATTAATACCTGATGGCACCCTGGTACTATTCTAAAGAAACGCCATAACAAACCGTGCGTGATATGCTTTGGTAAGTACCGCAAATTAATACGCCATCGTCTCCATTTTCTTTTGCGTTTTTGATGGCTTCTTTAAATTCGCTGACCGATTTAATTTTGCGCTCTCCTACTTTCAAAACAATAAATCCTTCACGCATTTCGGTATAATCGGCAATATCGCCATCATAAATTCTTTTTACTACTACACCGCCCTGAACACCCAGTTTTTGTTTTTCTGCCGGCGTTAGGTCAGACAGCTCTACCCCTAGTTTTTCAAAAGCTCTGTCGGCTTCAACAGCTTCTTTTTTCAGAATGTCGCGTCCGCCGTCTCGGTTACGTAGCACTACATCAAAATCTTTTGGTTTGCCGTCACGTATTACGGTAACCATTGCTGATTCACCCGGACGTTTACGACCAATCATTTCCTGTAATCTTGGGCCGCTTTTGGTTTCAACACCATCAACTTTCACAATTACGTCACCTTTTTTGATACCTGCGGCTTTAGCAGCGCCGTTTTCAATTACGTCAGCTACATAGATACCCGATGTTTCTTTTGAACCAACTTCTTCAGCTCTTTTGCCGTCAAGCTCCAACAGGTTAATGCCTAAGTATCCGCGTTGAACATTACCGTATTTCACGATGTCGGCAGTTACTTTTTTCACAATGCTTGAAGGCACCGCAAATGCATAACCTGCATAAGCGCCGTTAGGGCTGGCTATGGCAGTATTAATACCTATTAACTCACCTTTCAGGTTCACCAAAGCCCCTCCACTGTTGCCGGGATTCACGGCGGCATCAGTCTGAATAAATGATTCAATGGCGTCTGATGTTCTTTGCTGGCGGTCGTCGCTGTTACGTCTGAACATTTGTTGTTTTTGCGCCAGAATACCAATATTGCGGCCTTTGGCACTTACAATACCTGCTGTTACTGTTGACTCGAGATTGAAAGGGTTACCTACGGCCAATACCCACTCGCCAACTTTTACGTTATCTGAGTTGGCAAACGACATGGCAGGAAAACCACTGCCATCTATTTTAATAACAGCGATGTCTGTTGAAGGGTCAGTACCCAGCACTTTGGCTTTGTAGGTTTTGTGGTCTGAAGTAATAACCTCCAGCTCGTCAGCTCCTTCTACTACGTGGTTGTTTGTGGCAATGTAGCCATCTGCCGCTATAATTACTCCAGAACCTGAAGATTCCTGTTGCTGGCTTCCGCCCCGGGGGACTCCGAAACCGAATGGGGAATCATCGCCGAATAAATCATCAAACATAGAGCGTTGCTGACGCACCATACGAGACGACTTGGCCTTGATGTGTACTACTGATGGTGTTGAAAGTTCTGCTGCATAGGTAAAGTCGCCGGGAACGGCCGCTCCGCCTGAATAGTTAGCTAGTCTGTTGATAGCAGGAGTTGAAGATGACTCATTAAAAATAACATCTTTTCCTTCAAGGCCCAACATACGATAACCACCTATGGTAACGATACTACTTGCAATAGCAATACCGATTGTTTTTAATGTGTTGTTCATAGTTCTGGAAGCTAATTTAAAACTGAATTATTCTGATTACACTGACCGGAAACCGGTCATTAGTAAAATATTATCAAATCCTGTCTTCTTTCTTTTAGGGTACAAATAAAATTATACTATTGCTTTGTACAAATTTAACGCAAAAGTATTTATGATAATTCGTAGCCGGCGGTATTTTTAACAAATTTTAACTAGGGGTATTGCAGTATGCAACAAAAGGCAAGAAACCTTGCAGAATCTTGCCTTTGTTGTAAATATTACTTTAATTAAGCTATTTCAATCAGGCGAGGCTCTTTTGGTTTTGCCTCTTCTTTTTTGGGCAATTCAAGCGCTAAAACGCCATCATTATATGCTGCTGCAATTTTTTCGCTGTCTACAGTTTTCGGTAATGTAAACGAACGCTTGAATGAAGAGTAGTTAAACTCTTTGCGTGTGTACTTACCGTTGTTCTGGGTTTGTTCTGTTTCACTTTTTTGTTCAACTGAAATGGTCAATACATTTTCATGAACATTGATTTTGAAATCTTCTTTTTTTAATCCCGGAGCAGCCAGTTCTAGTTTATATAAGTTTTCGTTCTCCAGGACGTTAACAGCCGGGAATGAATGTTGGTGTGTTGGCGCAACGCGCTCAAAGTCGTTCAAAAAGTTTTCTAATAATGATGGGAATGCAGGTGCGAAACTTCTAACTAATGTTGCCATGGTTTTATAAATTTAATATTGTTTAACATTTTTATTTGCCACTCCGTTGTGGCTACGGATTCGTAATATACAATTTGTGTACCACCCGTAAAACAATGACAAAGTGGCTGCATACCGCATTTTACACGTTATTTTTCATGCCAATTTGACACATACCCTGTTTTGAACACTGCTAAAACGGCATAAAAAAAATAGTGGAACCGGTCTGTGACCAATTCCACTATGCCAAATGCTTTTTTACCTGACTTATTACGTTTATTATCTCATTTAAGAAAGTACTTAAAACAAACTGGTTTGCATAAATTCCGGATAGGTGTATGGCTTTAGTACAGCGGGTGTGTCAGAATTTTTTTCTGTGATATGCCTGCCAATGGTGTAAGCATCCATTTTATGCGCATCAAAGGGCTTCATAAATGCCTGAATGGAGGTAGCATCAAATCCGCCGGTGAGCCAGTCATTCTCTGTTTCTTCGGTTAATATTACCGGCATTCGTTGTTTCAGATTATGGATTCTGGCCATCAGCGGATTGGCCTCTGTAGTAAGAATAGAAAACGTGTCTTTGGTGGCTCCGGTGTCATGGTCTGTCCAGGTATCCCATATTCCAGCCATACTAAAAACTTCACCGCTTTTGAGATAAATAAAATATGGGTATTTTTTTCCTTTAATGTCCTGCCATTCAAAATAACCTGTAGCTGGTATCAGACAATGTCTTCTGCGGGCTGCGTCTTCAAAAGATGGTTTTTCAAATATACTTTCAATGCGGGCATTTATGGTATTCTTCTTTAGTTCGTCTGCCTGCAAGTTGCTTCTGGCCCATGATGGAATCAGCCCCCAATGCATCAATTGCAGTGCATCTGGCTCAATACCAGTAATAACCGGCCATACCTGGTAGTTATAAGCATTGTTATGATACACCGGTAGCAGCTCTTTGATTTTTTGCCAACTCTGAAGCCGGTACCTTTCGGCAATTACCTGTGGTTTTTGATTAAGCGATAAATGACTGCACATAGCTACATTTAAATAAATTAGGCCTGAATACAAAGGGCGCCAGTAAATCAATGCTGATGGCCGGGCTTTAAAACCGCCCTGTAAACACAAAAGGCACCCGTTAAGTGCCTTTTTTGTTTTGAGATGCCTTGCAGGCAGAGGTATTGAGCGCCGCCCTGCACATATTTAAATAGACTTTGGTGGTTGAGAGAACCTAATCTCCAACCCTCTGTCTAACTTGTTTTTAACAACTTTAATGCTCACCTGCCCTGCAGGTTTGATGGCCCATACCAGACTAGGATTCTCAGAAACCGGTTTTCCGTACCTGACCGTAAACAAGTCAGACAGCTCCCGTTTGAGTTTTTCATTGGTGTCGTCGGTATTCATGTAAATATCAAGACCAATACCCGAAACGCGATTCTGGCTGTTTTTTTCATACAGTATATCTACCGTTTCAAGGTTTTCGGTGTCAAAAGAATAACCCAGATGAGATTCATCCTCTTCAAAGAGCTCAACAGTTTCTTTTTTCCTGACATCTTCAATTGAGTCGCCGAATTTTACACCTCTAAGCAATCCTTCGCCAGTACCCATAATTGTACGCGCCAGATTCTGAACATTAGTGGTTGCAGGCGCATCTGTTGGTTGCACTTCTTTTGATTCCACTTTTTGGTTTTCTTGGGGGTTACTACAAGCAAGGATGAACAAAATTAATACAAAAATGTAGACTTTCATGGATTTGTTTGAATTATAACAATATTTATTGTTCCGTATTTAAAAATCTCTGGTTACTGCAAAAAACACTCTTCTCTCTCCTAAACCATTTAATGAATAATTTACCCGCCCCACCACGTTATAAAACGTTACAACATCAAGGCCAATGCCTGCTCCGGTTATCAGTTTATTGGCTAATCGGCTATTATTGAGCGCTGAATAACGGTTTCTAACGTACCCAACGTCGATAAATGAATTTAAGTATGCCGCGAGTGGAAAAGTATTAAATTGCTTTATCTTAAGGTATCGTTTCAGGTCAAAGGTACGGTTAAACAGGTTGTACTTCAAGTTAGTTTTCAGAAGACCATATTGCTGGCCGTCAATTACGTACAGCTCGTAGCCCTGCACAAGGTCATTTCGGTAGCCCAGCCCCAGTGTTTGTAAAAACGGTTGTTTCTGAGGGAAAGACATCCGCCCTCTCAGGCTGTAATTGGCATAAAATTTCTTACCTAGAGGTAAATACTGCGTGTAAGCAGCCGCAAGACTAAACAGATTAACGTTATCGGTAGGCAACAAACCATATTTGGCTGCCGAAAAACTTATCAGGTACCCGTCGAGCGCATATTGGCGGTTGTCGCGTTTATCATAAATATAAGCATAACTAGCCAGAAAGTAATTCTGTTTTTGCCTGGCATGAAGAAAATAATCAGGGTTAAGCTCTGCTATGGTATCTCCAATCTGAACCTGCGTATAACTCAACTCTAATTGCTGGTTCTGATAAAAGCCTTTTCTCTGGCTGAAAACAGAATACAGATACAGCCGCTCACGCTGCCGGGCTTCGCTCTGAAAAAACTGCAGCTTATCTTGCCAGGTGCGGTAGGCCATTGTTTTGTTCATGACATACAAGGCTCCCAGCGAAATACGTTTGGTAAGTTCTTTGTCCAGATAAGGCGTTGAGTACGCCACTTCAAAATTAGGCACAAATCCAAATTCGGCCCTTAGTTTCAGTTGGTCATTATTGCCCGTCAGGTTCGAGTGCCTGCTGTAAACGCCAAAAATGGTTCGGCTTAAATCGCGGCGACGTTCATACCACCATTCGTTAAAGTTGCGGTCGGCCAGATAAAAAACCGGATACGCCACAAAATAGAGCCTCTCTTTTACTTCAATCTCAACATCAATTACTGTGCTGCTTACTTCGGCAACGGCAATATTAACTGTAATAAACAGATTCGTGTTAACAATCTTCCGGCGGTCGGTTTCAAGCACATCTGTCAGCGTTGCTTTGTTAAGACTGTCTCCTTCTCTTACAGCCACCTCGCGCATAATAATTTTGGCTTTGGTGCGTGTATTGCCCTTAATTAATATCTGCCTTACATAAACGGAGTCTTGCGCAAAGCCGAGACAGCCGAAATGTGTCAGCAAACCAAACAGAAAAAAAAGGCTGAATTTACTCATTCAATGCAGGCAGATAGGAAATTTTGTTTCAGAACAGAAAGGCGGAATTAAATTCTAAAATCCAAAATTAAGGTATTTTCTACGAATAATCTTAAAATTTCAGAAATCAATACAGGAAAACTAAATTATTACCATATTTACGCATTCAACCTAAAAAACCATATTGTATGGAGCGCCTTTTCATTACCGATAAAATAAGCAAACTATTACCCAGAATTAAAGAATTTGTTGTCAATGAATTATATCCGCTGGAAACCACTGAAAATCTGACGCATAATTTCTCATACATAGAGCCTGTTCTTCAACAAAAGCGGGAACTTGTAAAAAAGGCGGGGCTATGGGGCTTGCATTTGCCTAAAGCTGACGGGGGACTTGAGTTAAGCCTTTGCGAATTTGGACAGATTAGCGAAATACTGGCCATGACGCCCTTTGGCCATTTTGTGTTTAACACTCAGGCACCCGATATTGGCAATACAGAGCTGATGCACAAATATGCCCCGGCACATCTGAAAGACCAATACCTGAAACCCCTGATGGACGGGGCTATCAGAAGTTGTTTTTCTATGACAGAGCCCGAATTTGCAGGCTCTAACCCTACCCGCATGGGAACCACTGCCGTAAAAGACGGAAACGATTATGTAATTAACGGGCACAAATGGTTTACGTCTTCGGCTGATGGCGCCGCTTTTGCTATTGTAATGGCGGTAACGAGTCCGGATGCTGCGCCGCACAAAAGAGCCAGCCAGATACTGGTACCTACCGATGCCCCGGGCTTTACCCTTGTAAGAAACATACCGATTATGGGCCATGCCGGCGACAGCTGGGCAAGCCATGCCGAAGTTACGTATGAAAACGTGCGTGTGCCACAGGCCAACCTTATTGGAGCAGAGGGTAGCGGTTTCTTACTGGCACAGGAAAGACTAGGACCCGGAAGAATACACCACTGTATGCGTTTTATTGGCATAGCCGAAAGAAGTTTTGAGCTGATGTGCCAATACGCCGTTTCAAGAGAAATGGAAGAAGGGGTTGTTTTGGGCGAAAAACAGTTTATTCAGGGCTTTATTGCCGAAAGCCGTGCTGAGATTGATGCCGCCCGACTGCTGGTTTTAAGAACCGCCAAAAATATAGACGAGCAGGGTGCCGCAGCCGTACGCGATGAGATATCTATGATAAAATTCTTTACGGCCAACATGATGCTGAGGGTAATTGACAGAGCAATACAGACGCACGGAGCGTTGGGCATGACCAACGACATACTGCTGGCACACTGGTACTCGCACGAAAGGGCTGCCCGTATTTATGACGGTGCGGATGAGGTGCACAAAGCCGCACTTGCCCGCGGTATTCTGAAAGGCTATGGGCTTGATGTAAGAAAAAAATAACTTGAAGCTAGGCCTCATGCAGCACAATTCTGAAAGTAGTGCCTTTATCCGTTTGCGTTTCTTTCACAAAAAGTTTACCATCATGGTAGTTTTCAATAATACGCTTGGCAAGTGTTAAGCCAAGCCCCCAGCCTCTTTTTTTGGTACTGAACCCCGGCTTAAATATTTTACGCAGATTGGCCGGGGTAATACCCTTACCTGTATCGCGGACATCAATGGCTATCCTGCTTTTTGTTAAGGGCATAAGGCTTACAAATAATTCTCCTTTGCCGCTCATGGCATCAACTGCATTTTTGCAGAGGTTTTCTATTACCCATTCAAATAAATGCCTGTTTACTTCCACTCTGGTTTCGGCAGGTATGCGGCTTTCAAAATGAACTTTTACCTTGGTAGAAATTCTTCTTTCAAGATATTTCAACGACTGCTCAACCATTTCGGGCAATGTTTCCTGACTCATTTGCGGCACAGACCCGATGTTTGAAAAACGAGTGGTGATAGTCTCCAAACGTTTTACGTCTTTCTCCATTTCATCGCCAATAGACGTATCAAAATCAGGATTCGACCGCAATACCTCAACCCATGCCATCAAGGCCGAAATCGGCGTACCCAGCTGATGCGCTGTTTCTTTAGCCAACCCAACCCAGACACGGTTTTGTTCTGCCTTACGAGACGAACTGTAAGCAATATAAGCCATTGAACCAAAGACCAGAAACGTAGCCAGCAATATGTATGGAAAGTATCGTAATTGTTTTACCACTACCGAGTTGCTGTAATATACATAGCCAATGTCTCTGCCTACCACAAACTGTATAGGCGGATGCTCCTGCCCCATAGCAGCTACCATTTTATACTTAAAATCCATTTTATCCTCTGCTGTCCATTTCTTTTTCTTGTCTTCCAGCTCGGGTATATTCTGCGAATACTCAGACGGCACACCGTTCAGAACTATTATCATAGGCACAGTTTCATTGGCTTCGAGCATTTCCTGTACGTAGGTATACTGGCAATCTTTTCCGTTCTCCTGAATGGTAAAGCCTATACCAGCTGCGTAGAGAGACGCATACTTCTTTTCACGGTCTTCAACCTGCTGCCCCAGCTGGTTAAAATAATACAATACGGCTGCACCTATTATCAGTAAAAGAAAAATCAGTACGAATCTCCAACCCGTTACCTGCTCATATATATTTACAAATACCTCTCTGCGTGCCATTTACTAAATAAGTTTGACTGGTTTTTATGATAAAACTGCGTATTTTTCAGATAATCTGCTAATTAACGCATAAAACTTTAACGATAACAGCACCATTTTTAGTTTGGCCCAACTCACATTACAGACAGATATACTTTGCACGGGGCAGAAGTATTTTGTTTTTTCACTATTTTTGCAATTATTATTGATTCGAAACCTGTTTAAACTTATTTCTTTAGTCTGCAAATGGCTATTTTTAGACTCATATTTCAGTAATTTGTTTCGTCCGTAGCGATGCTACGAACTCAAAAATTACTTTATCTGAGCAAAAATATCTCATTTTCGGCACTGAATTAAAAGTTCAAACAGGTTCACTAAACCGCAATTTATGTCTGCCTACCATGTTCCTGTTATGTTAAAAGAATGCCTCGACGGCCTGAATATCAAGCCTGATGGTGTTTATGTAGATGTAACATTTGGTGGAGGCGGCCATTCAAGGGCAATTCTGGAAAAACTCACCACCGGTAAATTGTATGCTTTTGACCAGGACGCCGATGCCAAAGCAGAATCGAAATTGATAGATTCTAAAAACTTCACCTTTATTGATGCTAATTTCAGGAATATCAGGCAATACCTGCGTTTGTTTGGTGCAAAAAAAGTAGATGGTATTCTGGCGGACCTCGGTATTTCTTCGCATCAGATTGATACCCCCGAACGTGGCTTCTCAACCCGGTTTGATGCCGAGCTGGATATGCGAATGAACCAAAAAGCTGATATCACGGCCAAAAACATTGTAAACGAGTATTCGGTTGATCAATTACATAAAATACTGGGCATGTACGGAGAAATCCAAAACGCCCGCACCGCCGCTCAGGCCATTTATACAGCCCGCCTGAATAAAAGCATTGAAACCATAAATGATTTAAAGGGCATACTCAATAAATTTACTCCGCGCGGTAAAGAAAACAAGTATTTTGCACAGGTTTTTCAGGCATTGCGAATTGAGGTGAATCAGGAAATGGCAGTGCTGGAAGAGTTTCTTCAACAAACGCCCGAAGTATTGGAACCCGGTGGGCGATTGGTGGTGATGTCTTACCATTCGCTGGAAGACCGGCTGGTGAAGAACTTCATCAGAAGCGGTAAGTTTAGTGGTGAAGTTGAGAAAGATTTCTTCGGTAACGACATAAAACCTCTGGAAGCCGTAACAAGAAAAGCCATTGAAGCAGGAGCGGAAGAAATAGAGAGAAATCCACGAGCAAGAAGCGCTAAGTTGCGCATTGCTGAATGCCTTAAATAGAAGCATGAGATGATAAAAGTAAGCGTAGTGGTTTTAACTTATAAACATGAGCCGTTTATTCGTAAAACCTTAGATTCTATTCTTAGCCAGAAGGTGAACTTTAGTTTTGAAGTAATAGTGGGTGACGATGCGTCGCCAGATAACACGGCCGCTATTATAAAAGAATATCATCAGAAATACCCCAACATAATTGTACCGCTGCTGCATGAAAAAAACCTGGGTGGCTTTGGTAAAAATAATACTTTGGTGGCCCTTGAAGTAGCAAAAGGACAATACATTGCACCAATGGATGGCGATGACTACTGGACAGACAACAACAAGCTGCAAGAGATGGTTTATTTTCTGGACACCAACCCTGATTATGTGGCCTGTTTTCATAATGCCGAAATCATTTTTGATGATGATTCTCATCCGAATCAGTTCGTGAATCCTCCAGACCAGAAAGAGATAGTTACCATTGAAGATTTTATTGGTGAAGACGAAGTCTGGTTTATAGCCACTTCGGCCATTTTGTTTCGTCATGGAGTAATTACCAATTATCCGAAATGGTTTCATGAATCAAAAAGCGGCGACATCCCGCGGTATATCCTGTTGGGTAAAAACGGAGGCAAGTTCAGGTACATAAACAAGGTGATGTCAGTCTACCGAAAAAACCGCCACAGCGGCATGAGCTTCACTGACGGCTATGCCGATGCCGAATTTCTGGAAAACCGTATTGGAATGTACCGCGGTATAGATGAAGAGCTAAACCGCCGGTTTCATACCACGCTCAACAAGAATATTGCCCGTTATTACCGTATGCTTTTAGACAGCAGTCAGTATGCAAACACCTACTTCAAAAAGGTTTTTGCGGCTATTCAATACCTGCGTTTAGCAAAACCGTCTTATGCAACTAAAAAGGAAATAATCCGCGATTATATACTACCTGTATGGCTTGTAAGTACCTATAGTTTTTTTGCTTTATTGCCACATCGACTCAAAAAAAACTTTTAAAACGGCATGGAATCTACCAGACCCAAAGTAAGTGTTTGTGTTCCTACTTATAACCATGAATCGTTTATAAGGCAGACATTAGATGGTATTCTGATGCAAAAAACTGATTTTAGCTATGAAATTGTAATAGGTGATGATGCCTCAACCGATAATAATCAGACCATTATCAGAGAATACATAGCGCAGCACCCACAGCTATTCAATGCTTTTCTTCATCAGGAAAACCAGGGGCCAACAGAACCTAAAGAGTTTGCAGGGCGCAATAATGTATTAGGTATTATAAAAGCCTGCAAAGGCGATTATGTGGCCTTGTGCGAGGGAGATGACTACTGGACTGACCCCCTGAAGCTGCAAAAGCAGTTTGATTTTATGGAGGCCAATAAAAGCTATATGATTTGCCACCATAATATGCAGGTGATATATGAAGACCATTCGCCGGGGCATTTTTTCAATACTTCAGACCAGAAGATGCACTCAACCATTCAGGATATTCTGGAAGACCGATGGTTTATTGCTACTGCCAGCACCTTTTACAGAAACCATTTCCGCGACCATGATTTTGCAGCATGGCACAGCCGTGCCGCCGCGGGCGACTGGGCATTGGTGATACAACTGGCCGCGCAGGGCGACATTCATTATATACCAAAGCCGATGGGGGTGTACCGTAAACACAGAGGCGGGCTAAGCAATGTACAGTCGGCCACAAATGTAGGGTTTCTGAAAAACAGAAAACAAATGTTTGCCGATGTGAACGAATGGCTGGATTACAGATACGATGCCACCATTGCCGAAACAAACAGGAGATACGACGAACAAATTCAAGCACACGAGCGTAATTTTTCCTAATTTTGTGAGTTACTGGTTCCTGAGCGGGGGTAAAGTCCAAAAACAGAAGATGCTTTTTTATGAAAATAACTATTGTTACACCACTTTTTAATGACTGGGACTGCCTGTATCAACTCGCTGAACAAATACGTTTGGTATTGGCTAACACCGAATACAGCAACTACCAGATACTAGTAGTAGACGACTGCTCAAGTCTGGAAGTAAACATAGACAAACTGAAAGGACACCCCCTTGAAATTCTGCACCTGAACAAAAACCTTGGCCACCAGAAAGCAATAGCCATTGGGCTGTCTTACCTGAATGTAAATTATGACAGCGACTTTGTGGTGGTAATGGATGTAGACGGTGAAGACCAACCCGAGCATTTACTTTTGTTACTTGCAGAAGCCATAAAAAGCAACGGAAAAGAAATTGTTTTTGCCCGCCGCACCAAACGTAACGAGAGTTTCTTCTTCAAGATTTTCTACAAAATATATAAATACATTTTTATTCTTTTAACCGGTAAGGTAATCAACTTTGGTAATTTTTCAGTTATTCCGCTTAAACTGCTCAACAAGGTTACACACGTATCAGACATCTGGAACCACTACCCCGGTGGCATTATCCGGTCAAGGCTAACGTACAAATCGGTTGGGCTTGAAAGAGGAGAGAGATACACGGGCAAGTCAAAGATGAACTATACCTCATTGGTTATACATGGCCTGAGCGCCATTGCTGTTTATATTGACACCGTTTCGGTTCGGCTAATGATAGCCATTTCATTACTTATTATGGTGGCCATTGCAAGCATTATTATTGTTTTTGCCTATAGTGTTTACATCCCGATGTGGGGCGTATTGCTGTTTTTAGGTATATTGATGCAGGCCTTTCTAAGTTCACTGATTCTGGTTTTTACGGTACTGTCATATCGTGTAAATTTCAATTTTCTTCCTGCAGTGCATTTTCAGGATTACGTGGGGTCTGTCGAGAAAGTTTAGTTTGAGAGCTACCCAACCTTTTAGCGTGTTCTTTTATGAAAAAAAAGTTAGGTATTTATATTCTGGTGTTGGTTCCTATTGTAGCATTTTATGCTTTTGCGTTCAAAAATGCGTTTAACATAGGTTGGAACGACGACTGGCACGGCATAGAGGGTTTTCTGGCCAGCTGGATGCAGCAAAGCACCTTTGGCGAAAAGATGACACTGCTTTTTTCGCAGATGTGCGAGCACCGCATAATCTATGTAAGGCTCAGCACATTATTATGCTACCAGTTGTTTGGCGAAGTTAACTATAAGATTTTAATGCTGATGGGCGTGGCCCATTTGCTCATTCTTCCCTTTGTTTTTTATCGGTTGCTTCGCGAAATAAATCTTGGAGTAGCCTATTTAATACCTATTCTGTTCATTATTTTCAACACCCAACCTATTGAAAACATCTTCTGGGCAATTACCTCACTGCAGCCCAATGTAGTTATTATTTTTGGTTTATGGGGTTTTAGTCTGCTTTTGTTCAATAAACAGAAATGGGCTTTTTATTTAAGCATTGTACTGTTTTTTATAGCCATGTTTACCAATGGCAATGGTATGTTTGCGTTTCTGGCGGCCATACCCATTTTACTATACACCCGCTCGCGAGGCGAGAAAATACAGTATTTTGTATTTCTGGCATTCAGTTTCTGGCTTTATTTTCATGATTTTGAGAAACCGGGCATACGGCCGGATGTAAAGGTGAACATCACACAGTTTCCGCATATTATCATCGGCGATTTCTTTGCCTTTTTCGGCTCTCCTATTGATAGCACCGTTCAGTTCTATAACGTAACACTTAAACATGTGGTGGCTATTTCGGCGGGGGTGGTTTTAGTTGGCTGGCTGGCTGTGCAGCTATTTACTTTTTTGTATTATCACTTTCTGCCAAAAGCAAAGAAAGACAACAGCAATTGGTTTTACAGACTTTATACCCGACTGCTGGCACACCCAAAATTCAATCTTTATTTGCTGGCTGCCTTTATTTTTGTTGGTTTAAGCGGAGCGGCCTTTTCGGTATCAAGAGCCAGCCAGGGTTTAGAACAAGCCTTTGCCAGCCGTTATAAAACTGTTTCCATTATTTTGTTTGCCATTGTTTACCTGAGCTTTTTCAATGTAGTGGCTGTTGCACAGTGGAAAAAGTACCTCCGGATTTCGATACTTGCAGCCATTTTATTCAGTCTTTTTTCTTATTACGAAAGCCTGGACGAGGTTGAAAAACACAGGCGTTTCTTTGGAACTACCATTCTGAACTGGAAAAACAACGGCCGTTATTACTACTATGCCTTTGAGAACTCCCGGAACCCTGACGACCACGCGCCAATTAATCAATATCAACGCCTGCCCATTCCACCTTTCAACTATGCAGGTTTTGTGCCGGGCATAATGAAATATGTAAACGACATACTCTGGATCAGCAGGGTGCATTTTAAGAACTATACTCCGCCGGCAGAAATTGACAGCCTAAACAAAGCCCTTTATATAAACCAGATACCTAACACCAGAGCAGAAACCGTGAAAATTACCGACGATTCGAACTCTATTCAGATAGAAATGGAAAACACGGCCGTTCCTGCCTGTACCAGATATGATGGTTATTATGCCATTTTTACGAACGATAAAACCCGTCTGGCATTTACTCTGGAGGCGCCGGCCAATAAATTTACAACCTTTTTAAGTTCGGGTAATTTCTATAATAGCCATATTGAAGCCGTAGTGGCCAAACCAGACCTGCCGGTTGGATCCTACAGTATGAAGATAGGCAAGCTGGAAAACAGCAGGTTTAAAGTTATAAAAGAACAAGCAATCAAGATTCAATAAAATAAAGATATTAAAAGCTGATATGAAATTAAACATCATAGGTGGTGGCATGACCGGTCTGGCGGCTGCATACGTTGCAGCCAAACAGGGCATTAAGGTAACCGTAATTGAAGGCAGCGATAAATTTGGCGGGCTACTCAATACTTTTGAGATTGGCGGCAACCAATTGGAGTATTACTACCACCATTTCTTTACGCAGGATGCCGAATTACGCTGGTTGTTGCAAGATCTGGGTATTGCTGATAAAGCTTTCTATAAAAAAACCACTATGGGGGTTTTCAGAAATGGAAAAATATATGATTTTAATTCACCAGTTGATTTACTGAAGTTTAAACCCGTAGGTTTTTTAGGCAAAATCCGTTTTGGATTAACCAGTATTTTTTTGGGTAAACTGGCCAAGTGGCGCGAGAATGAAGGCACCCCTACCCTGGAATGGTTTTATAAATGGGCAGGGCGAGATATAACAGATGCCCTCTGGAAACCCATGCTCAATATCAAATTCGGGCCTTATGCAGGGCAGGTACCGTTGTCGTGGATGATTGGCCGGATGGCTCAAAGACTGGGTTCAAGGAAATCGGGAGACGAGCGCCTGGGCTATATTCAGGGAAGTTGGAAAACCCTGATAGAAACGCTTCTGAAAAGATTGGATGAAATGGGCGTGGAACTCATCAAAAATGAACCCGTTGAAGAATTTAAGATTGAAAATAACGAAATAAAAAGTATAAAAACCAAAAATCTGAACATTGAAGGAGATAAATTCCTGCTGACTATACCTTCTATTTATTTCGATAAAATTAAAAACTCACCGCTTGGTGCCAACGGCATTGAGTATTTCGGTGCTGTGTGTACAATTCTGGAAATGAAGAAATCGTTCAGCCATATTTACTGGATGAACGTGGCCGACCAGGGTTTTCCGTTTGGTGGGGTAATTGAGCACACCAATTTTATACCGAAAGAACAATACAATGGCTCACATATTCTGTATTTATCCCGCTACTTTGCCATGAGTGAAGACCTGGCGAAAATGAGTAATGAAGAAATCAAAGACCTGATGATTCCGCCTTTGAAACGCATTAATCCGGAGTTCTCAGAAGACTGGATAAAAAATGTGTACATCTTCAAAACCAATACAGCTGCAACTGTATGCGATTTGAATTTCTCTGAAAAAGTACCGGCTTGCGAGACCCCAACCAAAAATCTTTACATAGCCAATATGGCTCATATTTACCCTGACGAAAGAAGTACCAACAACTCTATCAGAGTTGCGGCCGAAGCCTGTAAAGTAATGGGCATAAATGCCGATTTTGTACCTTACGGAGCGTCTCTTTCAGGCCAGATAGGTTTTTAAGAATTAGACAAATAAGATAAGTATTCAGGAGACTGCCATAAACCGGCGGTCTCTTTTTTTATTGTTTGTTTTTACAATCCAATTTGGGCGCACTTCAATTTTATGGTATGCCCATAAAGTTTGTCTTTCCTATACCACTCTTTTCAGTTTTTGTTCGTCTATAACCACAATACACAATGTTCCTTTTCTAAAACAACCACCAATATGAATAAACCCATAGTTCAATTGTTATTTTTAACAGTTTTATCACTATTTCAATCATGTAAAACTGACGAACTCACAAAAACCGCGAGCATTTCAGCACTCGATTGTTCAAAAGCAACATTCTCGGCAAACGCAACCAGTGGGGTATCTTTTACGGCTACTGCCAATGTTCCTTATTCAGGCGGAAATGCAGCTGAGTATTCATCAGGAACCTCCGTTGCCTCAACTGGTGTAACCGGATTAACCGCCACGTTATCGGCAGGTACTTTAGCTACCGGAAGTGGAACTGCCAGCTTTATGATCACCGGAACACCCGCCACTGCGGGAACGGCTAGCTTTCCGATTGAATTAGGCGGGCAAAGTTGTACGCTTTCATTATCTGTAGCGGTTTCTCAGGCCAGTATTGCCAGTCTGACCAGTTCAACTGCACTGGCTGCTGGAACAAGCGAAACTGCCTATTCTGGCACAACCACATTGGCCTATACTGGCGGTAACGGTGGTTATTATGATGCTTCAACGGTTTCTTCAACCGGAGTCGAAGGACTAACTGCCACATTAACAGCCGGAACATTGGCTAATGGCTCAGGCAACCTGACCTATACCATTTCAGGTACGCCAACTTCAGCCGGAACCGCCATTTTTAATATTAGCTTTGGCGGGCAAACCACTACCCTTACTTTAGTCATAGCAGCCGGCACAGCAGGTATAGCGAACCCAGCCAAAGATACAGTGGTGATAGCTTATTCAGGGACCAGTGCAGCGGTAAACAACGCATTCATCAACGATGGCGTTAGTGTAGCCGTAAATGGTGCCGATGTAACCGTTACCTCTAAAAACACGACCAAAGAAATTGTATATCTGTTATCGGGTACGGCTACAAAAGGTAGTTTCAAGATTTACAGCGATTATCAGTTCAATATTACCATGAAAGGTCTGAACCTGACCAACAGCAGTGGCCCTGCTATAAATATACAGTCTGGCAAAAAGGCAACAATTAATATACTGAGCGGAACCACTAACGCTCTGGCAGACGGCACTACTTATACCAGCAGCAGTGAAGACCAGAAAGGAACATTCTTCAGCGAAGGGCAACTGGGTTTTATGGGTACTGGTACACTCAATATAACCGGAAACTACAAGCACGGCATAGTTTCAGACGATTATATCTATGTTAAAGAATCTAATATCATTGTAAAATCGGCAGTAAAAGATGGGATACATGCCAATGATTACTTTATGATTGATAACGGAACCCTTAACGTAAACGCTACAAGTGATGGTATTGTGGCAGAAGAAGGGTACGTGTCTATTAATGGTGGCTCGGTAACTGTTAATAGTGTAGACGATGGCATCAGCGCGCAGTATGACGGAACAGACGCAGGCATAACACCCTATGTTTCAATTAAAGGCGGAACTGTAAAAGTAACTACCACCGGTGACAAAGGCAACGCCATCAAAAGCGCCAGTTACACCTCAATCGGTACAGCAGATGCTGTTACCCTTACCGTAAGCGGAAAAGGCGCCAAAGGTATTAAAACTGATGGCGACTTCACGCTTTCGGCAGGTACAGTAAAAATAACCGTATCAGGCGCAGCTTATTATGTAACTGACGATGCTGACATTGCTGCTTCTGCCGGTATCAATTGTGATAAAAACCTGGCTATTAAAGGTGGTAATCTTACTATTACCAACACCGGTACCGGTGGCAAAGGCATAACTGTGGACGGTACTGCCACTATTAGCGGAGGTGCCACTGCTATTTCGGCCACAGGAAGCAAATACACTTATAGCAGTTCGCAAACCAGTGAAGCCAAAGGCTTTAAGAGCGATGGCAGTTTCATAATCACAAATGGCGAATTGAATATTGCTGCCACCGATGATGGCATTAAATCAGAAACCAGTGTTACGGTGAGCAACGGTACTATTAATATCACCAAATCGACAGAGGGAATTGAAGCGCCAACCATTACTTTTGATGGAGGCATAACCAATGTATCTGCGTCAAACGATGGTATTAATGTTACGAAAGGAACGGTTTCTGGCGGAACAGAATCTAATGATGGAAGCAATCTGTTCATTAACAATGGTGTATTGATAGTGTCAGGAAGCGATGCCATAGATAGCAATGGCAACATTACCATTAAAGGCGGTATAACCATTGTAAACGGCCCTACCAACCAACCCGAAGAAGCCATAGATGTAAACGGCACATTTCTTGTAAACGGAGGCACACTGATTGCGGCAGGTTCAAGTTCAAATATGTCGAAGGCGATGGGGGCAGCCTCAACCCAGGTAGGTATGTTTATCAAATCGAGCACCCAACTGGCCACTTCTTCATTGCTGCATATTGAAAACGCATCCGGCACAGAACTGGTTACTTTCAAACCTAAAAATGCCACTTATTATTTCCACTTTTCTTCACCTGGTTTATTAAAAAATACGCAGTATAAAATTTACTTCGGCGGAAGCTATACGGGAGGCAGTTTTACAGGCAATTCGTCAGGATGGGGTTTATATACCGGAGGTACCTACTCTACTTCGGGTGCCACTTTGAAAAGTACTACCAACACATCGGCATCCAGCACGGTAAATACGATTACTTTCTAATCAGGTTAAATCTTTTTGCCGGGGTTGTCAGGTAATTGGCAGCCCCAATTTTTTTATTACCAGAGTAGCAACAGGCAATTTTCTGAAATGCTTGTTTCTGGCATTTTTAGCGCATTCAAACGCGGCCAAATTAATGGCGAAAACATTTTTGAAAAATAATACAATAATTTTTCAAACACGAAACTTTTTATGAACACCGGTCGTTTTTACATCATACGCGCTGAAAAAGCTAAAGTCCTGCCCCACACGCAGGACTTTTTTATGTCTATATTTTTCTTCTTTGCCCTTTTGTATTTTAAATAATCTATCTTTGCGATTTAAAGATTGCACTAAGCCCCTGTTATAATGATTTCTATTGTCATTCCGATTTTTAACGAAGAAGAAAACCTGCAAAATCTTTATAATCGACTAACCTCTGCCGCTCCGTCGTGGAGTGAGGATTACGAAATTGTATTGGTAGATGACGGCTCAAGAGATCAATCTTTAACCATGATGCGGGTGATGGCCGCAAAAGACCCGCGCGTTAAGGTGGTAAAACTTTCGCGCAATTTCGGGCATCAACCTGCCATTTCTGCCGGTATAAAAGTTGCTAAGGGTGATGCCATTGTGATAATGGATGGCGATTTGCAGGACCCCCCGGAAGAACTCAACCGTTTTTTAAATAAATGGCGTGAAGGCTATGAGGTTGTATATGCTGTAAGAACAAAGCGAAAAGAAGGATTCTTTAAGAAAGTAGCTTACTCGGCATTTTACAGAATTCTGGCCTGGATATCAGACATTGAGATTCCGTTAGACTCAGGAGATTTTTGTGTAATGGACAGAAAAGTAGTAAATGTGCTGGTAGAAGAAATGCCGGAACAGATCCGATTTGTGAGAGGTATGCGCGCCTACGCGGGCTTTAAACAAGTGGGTGTTACTTATGAAAGAGCAGAAAGGGCAGCAGGAGAAGTAAAATATACTTTCAAGAAGCTTATCCAACTGGCCCTTGACGGCCTGTTCGGGTTTTCGAGTTTCCCGCTTCGGTTGGCTACTTACATGGGCTTTCTAATCTCTATCCCTTCGTTTTTTCTGGGCACATTCTTTATATTACACCGTTTAATAGGCTTTAAGGTGTTCGGGCATGCCCCTGAAGAAACACCGGGTACGGCTTCGCTGGCGGTAGGTATGTACTTTCTGAGTGGTGTGATTCTGATTATACTGGGTATTCTTGGAGAATACATAGGTAGAATTTACATTGAAGTAAAAAAGCGCCCTTTCTTTGTAATTGATGAGGTAATCGAAAATAAATAACGTTTATAACCAGAAATAATATTGTGCCATGCTCTGCCAGGAGGTGGCATTTTTTGTTTGGGGCGGCGGCCACTGCCATAAAACAGTTGGTGCGCATAGAAGAACCCGGCGCGGATTACCAATTAGTGATACAGATACAACAATATAATTTAATGCTGTTTTGGCCAATCCTTTTGATTATTTTCTAACTTTGTGCCTCTGATTTAAATAATAAATAATGCTTACTCATACACTTAAACTCCGAAAACCTCTTGCCGTAATTGACCTCGAAACAACAGGAGTGAATATTACCAAAGACAGAATTGTGGAATTGTGTATTGCCAAAGCCAAGCTTGACGGAACCGTTGAGGTAAAGACAAAACTGATTAATCCGGGTATTCCGATTCCGATTGAAACAAGCCTGATTCATGGAATTTATGATGAAGACGTAAAAGATGCCCCCACTTTTAAGCAAATCGGGAGATCGCTGGCTCAGTTTATTGAAGGATGCGACCTGGCCGGTTTTAACAGCAACCGTTTTGATGTACCCATGCTGGTTGAGGAGTTTCTACGTATTGATGTAGATTTTGACATTAAAAACCGCAAGTTGATTGATGCGCAGAGGATTTTTCATTTAATGGAACCCCGAACGTTATCGGCAGCCTATAGATTCTATTGCAACAAAACCCTTGAAGGCGCCCATAGTGCAGAGGTTGACACACTGGCTACGCTTGAGGTACTGTGCTCGCAGGTTGAAAAATATGATGGTGTAAAACTGAAAAACGACAAAGGTGAAGAATACGAGCCTGTTAAAAACGACATGGACGCCCTGCACCAGTTGACATCAGCCAATATTGTAGACTTTGCACAACGGATGACCCTGAACAGCAAAGGCGAAGTACTGTTTAATTTTGGCAAACACAATGGCAAACCGGTAAAACTGGTATTGAAAAATGAGCCTCAGTATTACGATTGGATGATAAACGGAGATTTCCCGCTTGACACCAAAAGAAAATTAACCGAAATAAAGCTGAAAATGATGATAGAAAAATAGTTTTTGCGGTTATAAACACCGTTTTTCTTCTATATTCAACAGCAATTTATATGACATCAGCCAGCCGTTAAAATTCAGGTTGATAATTGTTTATTGATAATTGTTCATTATTTTTGCGAAAAAATTTTCGGAAAAACAATCACAAATCTGCAGATGCAAAATAAAATACCAGACATTATCCAGACCGTCCCATTGCTCAATTATGTCTTATTGGCAAGTATTTTATTCATCATTGGCGTAGTGGGTGTATTGATACGCCGCAATGCAATCATCATATTTATGTCTATTGAGCTGATGCTCAATGCGGTTAATCTTTTATTGATTACGTTTTCGTCATACAGAGCAGACCCCTCAGGGCAGGTTTTTGTATTCTTTATTATGGCAGTAGCCGCGGCTGAAGTAGCCGTTGGGCTGGCAATTATTGTGATGATCTATAGAAATATCCGCTCTATTGATGTTGGTTTGTTGGATAAACTGAAGTGGTAATTGCCCTTCAGAATTTAGATATAATAGTTTTTAAACCTTATTCATGCCTTTGAGGCTGAGGCTATTAATATATGTCAATCATTACTCTAATACCTTTATTTCCACTCATTGGTTTTTTAATCAACGGTCTTGGTTTTCGTAAAATCTCAAAAAGCATAGCCGGACCCATAGGTGTTGGGGCTTCATTACTATCATTTATTGGTACTATAATAGCCTACAACCAATTTGCAGAAACCAATCAGCCTATCATTGTCAATGTCTTCGACTGGATTACCGTCGGCACGTTACAGATTAACTTCGCTTTTCAGATAGACCAGCTTTCCATTCTGATGCTCTTTGTTATTACCGGTGTGGGTACGCTCATACACCTGTATTCAATGGGCTATATGCATGACGATGAAGGATATGGCAAATTTATGTCATTCCTTAACCTGTTCCTTTTCTCAATGCTTTTATTGGTGATGGGTTCCAACTACATCGTAATGTTTATTGGTTGGGAAGGCGTCGGGTTGTGTTCTTACCTGCTTATTGGTTTCTGGAACAAAAATACCGAATACGGCAATGCCGCAAGAAAAGCCTTTATCATGAACCGCATCGGTGACCTGGGCTTTCTGATTGGTATTTTCCTTATTATCATTAACTTCGGTACAGTTGAGTATGCAGAGGTTTTTGACAAAGCCAAGGGCTTAAGTGTTGGCAATGGCGCTATTATTGCCATTACCGGCTTTTTGTTTATAGGTGCCATGGGTAAATCGGCGCAGATTCCGTTGTATACCTGGTTACCTGATGCCATGGCAGGCCCTACTCCGGTTTCGGCCCTGATTCACGCCGCTACCATGGTTACGTCAGGTATTTACATGATTGTACGCTCAAATATTTTATACACGCTATCACCTGCCACACTTGAATTTGTTGCCTGGATTGGCGTGGCAACTGCTGTGCTTGCAGCTACCATCGGTATCTTCCAGAACGACATCAAAAAGGTATTGGCGTATTCAACCGTTAGCCAGTTAGGCTATATGTTTATGGCATTAGGGGTATCAGCCTATACGTCTGGTTTCTTCCATGTGGTTACGCACGCGTTTTTCAAAGCATTGTTATTCCTTGGCGCAGGTAGTGTGATTCATGCCATGGGTGGTGAGCAGGACATCCGCCGGATGGGTGGTTTGTGGAGCAAAATTAAAATTACTGCTATCACCTTCCTGATTGGTACCATTGCCATCTCAGGTATTCCGCCTTTTGCAGGTTTCTTCTCAAAAGATGAAATCCTTGCCCATGTTTACGAGCATAGCAAAATTATGTGGGTGCTGGCTGTGGCTGGCTCAATGATGACAGCCTTTTATATGTTCCGTCTGTTCTTCCTTACTTTTACGGGGTCGTTCAGAGGCACGCATGAGCAAGAGCATCATTTGCACGAATCGCCTGCGAGCATGACCATTCCATTGATGGTTCTGGCTGCTTTATCAGTAGTAGGTGGTTTTATAGGTATGCCTGAAATATTCCATTTCCCTCATGCGCTTGCCGACTTCCTGAACCCGATTTATGAAGGGTCAAAAGCGGTTAATCCTGAATTTGGAGGCCATCCGGTAGACCATTCAACAGAGTGGATTTTAATGGGTATTTCTGTAGCTGCAGCAGTTATTTCAATATTTGTGGCCTATACCCGATTTGGCAACAGCAAAAATGTACCGGTTGAAGACAGCGAAATTACAGGCATTCAGAAAGTTATCTATAACAAGTATTATATTGACGAAATTTACCAGGCTGTATTCGTGAATCCGGTAAAAGGATTGTCTAATCTGTTTTCAGGTGTTTTCGAGCCGAAAGGATTCGACGGTATCGTAAACGGCGTAGGTGGTTTTGTGAACTCGTTCAGCAATGCGGCCCGTAAATTACAGGCCGGTGGTACAGGCTTCTATTTGTTTGCCATGGTTATCGGCATCGCGGTTATTATCGGTATCAATCTGGGCTTTCAGGTTCTGGAAACAATTAAAGCAATTGTTGGAATAAAATAACCCATTATTTCAACCAAACATTACGACTTAAAAATTAAAACTCATTACGGATGTTAGCACTAATCCTTATACTAATTCCCCTTATCGGCAGTCTTATTCTGTTTTTGTTAAGAGGTAGTAATGCTGGAGTATCAAAAAATGTGGCCTTGATAACAGCCCTTGCAGAGTTTGCCTTAGCTGCTTACACTTTTCTTTCGTTTGACTCTCAGACCATTATAGAAGTAAAATATGCCTGGATTAAAGACCTGAGAATCAATTTCCATTTGGGTATTGATGGCATCAGCCTTTTAATGATTGCCCTTACCGGCTTCTTAGTGCCTTTAATTATTGTTTCTACGTTCAAAAACAGCTATAACAAACCATTCTCTTTTTACTCGCTTATTCTATTGACTGAAGCGGCTTTGATGGGAGTTTTTATGGCTAAAGATATATTTGTTTTCTATTTCTTTTACGAAATAGCCCTTATACCGGTTTATTTTCTGGCTGCTTTGTGGGGTGGTATCAATGCACCCAAAATCACTTTCAAAATGTTTGTATATACCATGTTTGGCAGCTTGTTTATGCTGGTAGCCATTGTGTATCTGTACATTAACGCCTCAACAGCCAATATTCAGGAACTTTACAACGCAGCCAAGTTTATATCGCCGGCTAATCAGAATCTGCTTTTCTGGGCTTTCTTTATAGCTTTTGCCATTAAAATGCCGGTGTTACCTTTTCATTCCTGGCAACCGGATGCTTACAGTGAGTCTCCTACTCCGGCTACCATGCTGTTGTCTGGGCTACTTTCAAAAATGGGGGTTTATGGTCTTATTCGTATTCTGCTGCCACTTTCGCCGGTAGGCGTATCCAACTTCGGTACAATTGCCATGGTACTGTCTGTAATTGGTCTTATATACGGCTCAATTATTGCCATACAGCAAAATAATATTAAACGTCTTATTGCTTATTCGTCATTTGCACACATGGGCTTAATGGCTGCCGGTGTTTTATCTGGCACTTTGAGCGGAATACAAGGTGCCCTGCTGCAAATGGTAGCGCATGGCATTAATGCAGTTGGTTTGTTTTTTATTGTGAAAATCATTTACGACCGCACACAAACCAGAGACCTGCAGGCATTAGGTGGCATAACACAGCAGACCCCCGCATTGAGTATCTATTTTATGATTATTATGCTGGGTAGTGTGGCGCTGCCCCTTACCAACGGATTTGTAGGTGAGTTTTTATTGCTGAAAGGCGTGTTTGATAAAAATGCCTGGTTAGGCGGCGTTGCGGGCTTGACCATTATTTTTGGAGCAGTTTACATGCTGCGCCTGATGCAACGTTCTATGTTTGGCCCAAGCAACGAGGTAACGGCTAAATTCAGCGATGTGAAAGGCTCAGAAATTGCTGTGCTGTTGCCAATAGCAGCCGTTGTACTACTGATGGGTGTTTTCCCAAATGTATTTCTGAAAATTACTGAGCCTGCGGTAAATAGTTTATTACAACTGATTCATCCTTAATTCATAGTTCATACATGGCTGTTTTTATACTGCTCCTGAACTGATAATGATAAATAGACCTTATGTATCCTATACTCGTACTTTCTATTTCCGGAATTATTACCCTTTTCTTAGGTTTTCTTAAATCGAAGAAGGTGCTACTTCCTGCTTCTCTTTTATTTATAACAATTGCCTTTATTGCCAATTTTTATGAGTGGAATAAGCCGGGTCTGTATTTCAACAATATGCTTCAGGTAAATAACCTGTCGATACTCTTTACGGCAATACTCCTGGTTTCTGCTTTTCTGATTATGGCGTTGTCGAAGGGATTTATTGATGAAGACCATGCACAACCTGCAGAGTATTTTGCTATCCTTCAGTTTTCGCTTGTGGGTGCCATCATGATGACAGGTTTCCAGAATCTTATCATGCTTTTTATCGGAGTTGAGATTCTTTCGGTATCTATGTATGTATTGACAGGAAGCGACAAGCGGAATCTGAGAGGAAACGAGGCGGCCCTTAAGTATTTTTTGATGGGGTCGTTTGCTACGGGTATCATGCTATTTGGTATTGCCATGCTTTATGGCGCCAACTATTCGTTTAATATTGATGTAACCAGAGCAGTAGCACAACAGGCACAAATGAATGGTGGCCCGGTATATCTTTACATAGGTGTTACATTCTTACTGATAGGTTTATTGTTTAAGGTATCGGCGGCACCGTTTCACTTCTGGACTCCTGATGTGTATGAAGGCGCCCCTACTATTTTTACAACCTTTATGTCTACGATTGTAAAGACGGCGGGCTTTGCAACTATATATCGTATTTTAGATGCTTCGTTCTCTCCACTGTATGGCTTCTGGTGGGTAATGGTTGTTATCATGACCGTACTTAGCCTTGTTATCGGAAACATTACTGCGGTTTCGCAAAGCAGCTTCAAACGTATGCTTGCTTTCTCGAGTATTTCGCATGCCGGATACATGCTTTTAGCGGTAATCGGCTTAAGCAATAAATCAGACGATTCAATAGTATTCTATTCATTGGCTTATTCGTTAGCCACTATTAGCGCCTTTGGCGTATTAATGGCTGTATCAAAAGAAAAACTGGTTAACGGCCGCCCTGATGAGAGTATATCTGTATTGAATGGCCTGGGTAAAAGAAGCCCTTTCCTGGCCTTTATACTTACCATTTCTATGCTTTCACTGGCGGGTATTCCGCTTACGGCTGGTTTCTGGGGCAAGTTCTATGTTTTTGCAGATGCTGCCTTCAGAGGCAAAATCTGGTTGCTTGTAGTGGCTATTCTGATGTCGGCAGTTGGTATCTATTACTATTTCAAACCCATTATTGCCGCTTACATGAAGGAGGGAGAAGGTGAAAGTATTAACCTGACGGCCTTTCATAAGATTATTCTGGGCGCTGCGGCATTTGGTACATTATTACTGGGCCTCTTCCCTGATTTACTAAGAAGCCTTATGTGATTGAAATATTGCTATAAATATTAATGTCTTGCTTAAAATATTGAAAAAACTAAAGAATAAAGAATTACGGGTTTTCGTGTCTTTTTTCTTAACAGCTATCTTAGGCGCCGGTACAAATTTTATTACACAGATCCCTTATAAATATCTTTTCCTTCATTTGGGCTTTGCCGATAAACCGGCCTTTAATTTCAGTGTTTCGGCTGGTTATCTGACAGCCACTGTGGTAAGTTTTATTCCGGCAAAAGTTTTTGCATTTTCTGCCAGGGAGTCAGGCAATACGCGGCGCGAATCGGTAAAATTTTTAACCATTGCTCTATTAGCCTGGGGTATACAGGTGGGCGTTTCATCTCTGGCATTTGATCATCTGGCCAACCGGTATTTTGCTGAACAGTCGTTACTTGTTCGTGAAAAGAGCTCTCATGTAATTGGTATGGGAGTCAGTTTTCTTGCCAATTACTTTGGCCATAAGTTTCTTACTTTCAGAAGTACAGGTATTTATAACAGGATAAAAACCCGTAACGAACGCCAGAATTGAACTTTATCAAGATAATATTGCTTTTTTAAGCCTCATTTAAGGTGATTTTAAAAAAAATTTAAGAATCGCTTGCTTTATATCTTAAAATAAACTTAAATTTGCAATGCGTTTCAAACCTTAAACATCATAAAGAAATGAAAAAAGTATTTGCAATTTTATTCGTAGCCGGTATGGCATCTCTAGCAGCTTGTACTTCTAAATCAGAAACTACTGCTGATTCAACATCTGTTGATACAACTGCAACTGCCGTTACTCCTGATACTACAGCTGCTGCTGATACTACAGCTGCTGCTGATACAACTAAGAAATAATTCTTAATCAGATAGTTTCAAAAGAAGGTCTTATTCGATTTAAACGAATAAGACTTTTTTATTTAGCACCAATAATAAAAAAGGTATCGGGTTGAAGCCTGATACCTTTTTTATGGCACGCCAAAGAAGGAACATTTTAAAAATTATCGCTCCAACGGTAGGCCTCTATTAACTTCCTCTCTCCTGTTTTCCTCGGTTTTTCAAAAAGTGCTTGGATTTTTGCAGGAAATATTTTTAATTAACTGACTAGCAAGCATTTATGATTAGTTGTATTTTTTATTTGGGTGACCCAGCGTATCTTT
>NZ_JANUSD010000021.1:0-82152 GCF_024793945.1 Emticicia fluvialis | reverse complement strand
TCTGACTTTATTTTTACAACTCCAAATTAATTTTACTCTTTTTTTTACCCATCCCCCAATTCCCTGATTCCCACCTTTTTACTATGCTCATGCTATGTAACGCTCAGTGTTTCTTCCATTTTTCGGACTGCAAAGGTACGCCACTTTTTAGCCTTTGTCAAGGCCTTCCCCCAAAGTTTTTTATACCCTAAACCCTACTCCCCTTATCTTCAGTTACTTATAAATCATACCATCCATAAAGTTTATATTAGTTCTTGGTTTTGTGCAATAACTATACCTCCTTTTTAAAGTTACAGGTAAGATTATAAGCACTTTTTACAACTCAAAGGGTGGTACAGTTTTTTTAATTATTCCTTATTTCCATTCAAAAATCTACAATTAACTATTTAAAACACATGGACAACAACAATAACGGAGTAATGGGCCTGTTTGGCCAATTCTCAAAAAAGGTAACCAAGGCAACCGGAAGCCCCTATGCTTTTTTACTGGCATTGCTAATTATAATTGTCTGGGCGGTATCGGGCCCGCTGTTCAATTTCTCTGATACCTGGCAATTGGTTATTAACACCGGAACCACCATCATCACGTTTCTGATGGTTTTTATTATTCAGCAGTCGCAGAACAAAGACACTATTGCATTGCAGATTAAACTTAACGAATTGATAGCGTCTAGCGAGAAGGCCAGTAACCGGCTGGTCGACATTGAGGATTTAACAGAAGACGAGCTTGAGAAAGCCAAAGGATTTTACAGAAAGCTGGCCGATCTGGCTCAGATGGAAGATGACGCATTTATATCTCACTCAATAGAAGAAGCCACCGAAACCCACGAAGAGAAAAAGAACCTGCAGAAAAAGCGAAACTAAAACCTATATATATAGACAAGAAAAGCCCGCCGATAAATTCAGCGGGCTTTTCTTGTTCTGGCACTAGCTGTTAACGGGCAAATGCCGAAGCAGAGATGTTGTCGTTGAAAACAATACTGGTTGTCAGCTTAACCGAGCGTTTTTCGGCTGTGTTGCTGTAGGTTCCCTCAGACGGATATTTGATACCGTAGGGCGACGTTGCATAATTGGTATAATCTTCTGTAATTACTTCAGCTGGCGAAAGCGTCAGTTTTTTTCTTACCAGCAACCCATTGGCCTGGTCAAAATAAAGGTTATACTTTACGCCCTTGCCATTTAGCTCTACATGGTTAACCTTCTTACCATTGACTGTTTCAGTACCAACAAGCGTAGCTACATAGCCTTTTTTCTGGTAATTCCAGAAAGGCAGTATCAGTTCTGTAATTTCGCGCTTCATATTATCCTGCTCTTTCTGATTCAGGTCTTTGGTTTCATACTGGGTGGCTTTATCGCCAGTACCCAAAGGCACTTTAAACCAACCACTGTTGCCCTTTATACCATATATAAATGTGCGTCGCAAAATTGTTTTCGATTTAGACATTGAACCATCGGCCAGCGAGGCTTTCACATCCATGTCATAATCGGCAGCAGTGCCACTTTTAAAGCTTTGCTTAAGTGTATATGTATTTACGCCGTCCCAGAGCGACTTGCCCCCTGTGGCTTCAACGTACTTATCTAAAACATCTTGGGCGGTTTGCGCCAGAGCTATGCTGGTAGAAACGGCAAATGCGATGATACTGATTACTGCTTTCTTCATTTGTTGTCTGATTAATTAATTTACTATAGAACGTCTCACTTATGGCAATCTATATATATAGACCTGTTTTACTGATTAAGGTTTAAATTTTTTGGGTTGGCCGAACCGGTAAATTTTCTGGTTCGCCTCAGTGCCCGGCGTATCATTATATACAATGATGTCATTTACCCGTAAATCATGCTGAACAGAGGGGTTTAGCAATTTTACAACCACTTTATGTTTACCTTTAGGCAACTCGTAATTCCAGAAAAGCTCATGCCTGCGGGTTCTGAATTCCGTCGGCATCTCAACCGTTTCCATCAGTTTGCCATCAATATAAACTTCTGTGTTTAATACTATGTCTTTTGTTGCCTGGTCTTTCTTCTCGGCAACACCTTTTATTACTACACCCGTACCTTCAAAATCAAAACTGTATTCATCTTTCAGGCTTTTATATACAAATATTTTATCGACCGGATACGTATTTTCAAAACTCTGTTCAAACCTAACTACCTCAGGCTTTTGCAAAAGAATACTTACCTGCATACCAGTTACCTTTCCACCGTTGCGTTCTATATTCTGCAGGGCATGCTTCATGCCAATTCCGTAAACGTCGTTCAACGATATGGTGGTGTATTTAAAATCTATGTCTTCTGCATCTTTCAGACCCAACTTCCAGTAAGCCGGTATTTTAGAATACCCCAGCATGGTTCCCAGTATTCCACAGGCTGACGATGGATTACAGTCGGCATCTTGCCCGCAACGGGTGGTTATTTCTATGGTTTTGGTAAAATCACCTTTACCATAAAGTAAGCCCAGCACCACATAGGCCGAATTCAACTTGGCATCAATATTAAAAGGTGTATAAACGCCATCAGGACACCCCACATCGTCAGACCACCGCTCCTGCAAAGCATACCAGGTTTTTTTCCAGTCGTTCGGATACAACTTGTAGTATTTTATTACATCAGCTATACATTTATAATACTCGCTTTGCTTCGGAATTGTTTTCAATGCCTCATTAATAATATACTCAATGTTATTAGACGTAAAAGCCAGTGTATAGCAGGCACCCAGAAAAACGCCCCCATACCAGCCGTCGCCATAATTCATGATATGGCCTATCCTGTCTGAGATTTTCGAAGCCGTATTGGGCATGCCGGGCGACATCAGCCCTGCGAAATCGCATTCAATCTGATAATCGATACAATCGGCATGCGGATTGTGTAACCAATGACCAGACTGAGGAGGCATAATCTGATGTAATATATTGTAGCGCCCGGCCTGATTGGCATGCCATAAAGCATAGCCTGCATTGGCATAGGCTTTGGCATGAGATTCAACCGGAGCATCCAGCCCTTCTTTTTCAAGCACATCCACAAAGGTTAAATCCATGTACAGGTCATCATAAAGCCCCGGGTTTTCAATCATGGTTTTTCTCAGGTAGCCATCATACCAGGGTATGGGCTGATAGTCATTAATAATAGTACCATTGTACCTGAACTCCATGGGGCCTCCAAAGGTAACGCCGATGGTCTGGCCTGCCCAGCCACCTTTAATTTTGTCTTGCAGTAGCTCTTTGCTGATTGTAAAAAACTTTTGCTGCGCCTGTGCCGATAAACTGAGGCATAGCACCAGGTAGAAGATTGTTTTTTTCATAGGTCTTAATCGGTTTTGAATAGATTCTGTTTCAGATGTTTTAATAGACGGGTTACTTTACCCCTGCCAGTATTCTAAAGCGCAGCAGGGTTTAATGGTATGCAGGCATACAGAAAATGCCACTACCAAACTTTTAAGCATTGTTTTTCGTTAATGTTATAAAAGTTTTGAAAATTCAATTTTAAAGCACTAATTTGTTGTTAGAAAGCACAAATATAGAAGTATTTCAGTAATTAAGGCTTTGTTAAATCTCACTAAAGAATTATTAACGATTAAGATGAATTATCAGGTACAACAAGAGGGAGAGTTTAAATATATTGACGAAGGTAGTGGAGATACCCTGCTTATTTTACATGGCTTGTTTGGCGCATTGAGTAACTTTGACGATGTTATTGAGGGTTTCAGACATCGTTGCAGAATAGTAATACCGGTTATGCCAATCTATGATATGCCCATGCGTGAGGCAAGTCTGGAAGGGCTGCAGGCATTTATTGAAAGGTTTATCGCATTCAAGCAACTGAATAATATCATTTTATTGGGTAATTCATTAGGCGGCCATGTGGGTCTGTTATACACCCTTGCACATCAGGAAACCGTAAAAGCACTGGTATTGACCGGAAGCTCGGGTCTTTTTGAAAACACCATGGGTGGGTCTTTCCCGAAGAGAGGTAGCTATGACTACATTCGTGAACGCGTAGCCTATACATTCTATGACCCTAAAACTGCAACCAAAGAACTGATTGACGAGTGCTTTGAGATTACATCAAGTATTCCGAAATGTATGAATATTGTGCAGATTGCCAAGTCAGCACAGCGCCATAACATGGCTAAAGAAATACCAAACATTAAAGTACAAACCTGCCTGATATGGGGATTGAACGATACCATAACCCCACCCCATGTAGGTTTTGAATTTAACCAGTTACTAGAAAACTCGGAGTTATATTTTATTGACAAATGTTGTCATGCCCCGATGATGGAACGCCCGCAGGAATTTAATCATTACCTGGGTCTTTTCCTCGACAAAATTCAGGAACCCGTGCTGGCATAATTGTTTAAGATGTTGGCTTACCGCCCGCGGGATTATACTAAAAACTAAAAAGAATGACGGCTGCTCAAATTATCAACCACGAATTACCCATCTTAAAACTTACCGACACGGTGGGTGATGCTTTGAGCTGGATGGAGGAGAATCGTATAAGCCAACTGGTGGTTGTTGATAATGAACAATATCAGGGCATTTTAAGCGAAGACATATTACTGAACTACGATGAAGAACTGGCGATATCGGAAGTAATGCCCCAATATACCGAAGCGTACATTTTTGATGACCAACACCTTTATGAGGCACTGGGTTTAATTTCAAAATTTCAGTTGCAGATATTAGGCGTGGTAGATGAAGACAAAGTATTTACCGGCGCAATTACTGCTACTGAAATCTATAACCGCTTCGGCGAATTACTTGGCGTTCAGGAACCCGGAGCGGTGCTGGTGATTGCTATAAAAAACAGAGACTATTCTCTGGCAGAAATCAGCCGGCTGGTGGAGTCAGACAATGCCAAAATCCTGAGCAGTTATTTTAACGGCAGCGAATTCGGCGAAGAAAACGCGTCAAAACTTACCCTGAAAATAAACAGAAAGAATATTTCTTCAATTGTTGCTACACTTGAGCGTTTTGGCTACATGGTTGAAGGAGCCTACGCGCACGAACCCATAGACAGCATTGAACAGGAACGTTACGATATGCTGATGAAATACCTTAGTGTTTAATTGACTCTGCCTGTTCTACTTTTGTAGTATGCTTTCTTAGCGTTTTTATAATCAATATCAGACTGATGGTGGTCAGAATTGCCGCGGCCAGAAACGGCACTCCCGGAAAATACACCGGTGCGCCCTTTTCTGTAAACCTGTAGAACAGACCCGTCATTAAAACAGGGCCAATAATAGAAGCCACACTGTTGAGGCTGGTGAGTGAACCCTGCAATTCACCTTGTTCATTTGGAGGCACCTGGCCTGAAATAATTCCCTGCATGGCAGGCCCGGCCAGCCCCCCGAGTGCAAAAGGCACCATAATGGCATAAACCATCCAGCCCTCATTGGCAAAACAATATGCTACCGAACCAAATATTGAAAAGGCAAAACCTACATAGATAGCATTTCTGGTACCCAATTTAGGAATTACCAGGCGGGTAAGAAAACCTTGTACAAAAGCTATCATAACCCCGATAAATGTAAGAGAAAACCCTACTTCCTGCTCAGTCCAGTTAAATTTTTCTTTAGTAAAATAAGTCCAGGTTCCCTGGGTTGAAAAATTAGATATATAAACAAGGAATAAAGCGCCTACCAATCCGGTAATCATCGGAAACCGACGAATACTCATTAAAGCGCCAATAGGGTTAGCCCGTTTCCAGTTAAATTTCCTGCGGTTTTCAATACTGAGCGACTCCGGCAATACAAAATATCCATACAGCCAGTTCAGAATAGTAAGCCCGCCTGCAACCATAAACGGTGCGCGTGTACCCAGATGACTTACAAAACCGCCGATAGACGGCCCTATAATAAACCCTAACCCAAATGCGGCACCAATCATTCCAAAATTCTGCGCACGTTTGTCAGGCGTACTGATGTCGGCCATGTAGGCAGCTGCGGTTGTAAAACTTGCTCCCATTACGCCAGCAATGATTCTGCCTACAAACAACCACCCTATATTTGGGGCAAATACCAGCAACAGGTAGTCAAGCCCAAAGCCAAATAAAGAGGCCAGCAACACAGGCCGACGCCCGTATTGATCGCTTAAGCCCCCCATTACCGGCGAAAACAGAAACTGCATAACCGAATAAGCCGCAAAAAGCCAGCCGCCGTATCGGGCAGCACCGCTGATATCCACATTTGCCAGTTCTGAAATCAACCTTGGCAAAACAGGGATAATTACACCAAATCCGATGGAATCAATTAAAACAGTAATGAGCACAAACGAGGTGGCAGCACTTCTTTTGACAGACATAGTTCAGTTTGGTAAGTTTTGTACAAAATAATTGATTTCCAGGGATAAAACCGCTCTGCTACCTGAAAATTATATCAATATTAAGGCAATTTAATATGTTTCTAAACTGCCGGGGTATGGCCAGTACAGCTTAGAGGTTTTATAAAAAACAAAGAGCGCTCCCTTGCGGAAGCGCTCTTCTATATTTCTGCTCAATTAAAATCAAGAAATGATTTCAGTTACCTGACCAGCACCTACTGTACGACCACCTTCACGAATCGCGAAACGAAGACCTTTATCCATGGCAATGGCATTAATCAATTTCACTTCGATAGTGATGTTATCGCCAGGCATAACCATTTCCACACCTGCAGGTAGAGTAATTTCACCTGTTACGTCAGTTGTACGGAAATAGAACTGTGGACGGTATTTGTTAAAGAATGGCGTGTGACGACCACCTTCTTCTTTGCTCAATACATAAACCTCAGCTTTGAAGTGAGCATGTGGTTTAACTGAACCTGGTTTACAGATAACCATACCACGTTTGATATCGGTTTTCTCAATACCACGAAGCAATAGACCAACGTTATCACCGGCTTCACCACGGTCAAGGATTTTACGGAACATCTCTACACCAGTTACAACTGATTTCAAGCCTTCAGCACCCATACCCAAAATTTCAACAGGCTCACCAGAGTTGATTACACCAGTTTCAATACGACCAGTTGCAACAGTACCACGACCTGTGATTGAGAACACGTCTTCAACCGGCATCAAGAATGGTTTGTCAGTTGCACGAGCTGGAAGTGGAATGAATGTATCAACTGCTTCCATCAATTGTTCGATAGTAGCAACCCATTTAGGCTCTCCGTTCAAACCACCGAGAGCTGAACCTTGAATTACTGGGATATTATCACCATCGTATTTATAGAATGACAACAAGTCACGGATCTCCATTTCAACAAGTTCCAATAACTCAGGATCATCTACCATGTCAACTTTGTTCATGAACACAACCAATTGAGGTACACCTACCTGACGGGCAAGAAGGATGTGCTCACGTGTTTGTGGCATAGGACCATCAGTTGCAGCTACTACAAGAATAGCACCATCCATCTGAGCAGCACCAGTTACCATGTTTTTCACGTAGTCAGCGTGACCAGGACAGTCAACGTGAGCATAGTGACGATTAACTGTTTGATATTCTACGTGCGCTGTATTGATAGTGATACCACGCTCTTTTTCTTCCGGGGCGTTGTCGATAGATGAGAAATCTCTTTTATCTGCCAATCCTTTCTCAGAAAGCACCTTTGTGATGGCAGCTGTCAATGTTGTTTTACCGTGGTCAACGTGACCAATAGTACCAATGTTTACGTGAGGCTTGCTACGGTCAAAATTCTCTTTTGCCATGATTATTGAAGTCTAAATATTAGATTTATTACAAATTTATTAATTTTCACTTTGATGAGCCTTCTTGCAGAACAGTTTTTGTACTTGCCAAGTTTCCCGCGTATGGAAGAAAACTCTTATTTTAAATTGTAAACCAGATTTCCGCAACTCATATCCTGATATTACTGATTTACTTTTCTTGAGGAAAGAACTATCTTTTGGAATTCGAGCATTCAATATAAGACAGTCTGGAATTTACTCGTGTAAACTTTTCCTAAACAAAAAATGCTCTTTTCAAAGTTAGAGCCTTCAAGCAGGATTGAACAGTAACGACTGCCGCTGCCAACCCCTTCCTTACCAAGAACCACTCATTTCAAAGTTAGAGCCTTCAAGCAGGATTGAACTGCCGACCTCTTCCTTACCAAGGAAGTGCTCTACCACTGAGCTACGAAGGCTTTTATTATCGAGCGGGAGACGGGTCTCGAATCGGTAACGACCGAACCGCCACCACCTAAAGCTTGAATCGTCTATCGCTTTCGAGCGGGAGACGGGTCTCGAACCCGCCACCTATAGCTTGGAAGGCTATCGCTCTACCAAATGAGCTACTCCCGCTTAATTTCAATAATTCGTGATTCGGAATTCACGATTAATTATGGTGGGGGCGGATGGATTCGAACCACCGTAAGCGTAAGCTAGCAGATTTACAGTCTGCCCCATTTGGCCACTCTGGTACACCCCCTTAATTTTTATTGCCATCCGGAACCCTTAACAAAGAACATTCTGTCCGAATGGGAGTGCAAAATTATATTCTTTTTTTTAATTGTCAAATATTCACCCCCAAAAAAAATCAATTCTTTTTTATTTTTTTTTCGACCTATGACTTAAAACCAAAAAAAGGGCGAAAACTCACACGTTTTCACCCTTTTTTTATTGAAAAAATTACAGTCTGATACCGATTGTCCAGGCCTGCAGGCCTGCCGCATTTTCCTGGCTGCTCTTAAACAACTCACCCATATCGTATCGGCCAAAGAAGGTAATACCCCTGCGCTTGCCAATCTCTGCCACCAGACCATACCTAAAATCGTTCAGGCCATAGTTATCTTTATTGATTTCTTTCTTACTGCTGTCGCTGTACTTCAACTTACGGTAACTACCTACTCTATACCCTACATAGCCTCCCAAACCAATTTTAAATTTAGCCTCTTCAAACCCGAAATTGAACATAATGGGCAAATTAAGGCTGGTTACCACCAATTTACTTTTATTGAGGTCTTTGGCCGATTTGAAAAATTCTATCTTCCCGGTACTATTATCAATGTAGTTGTTACCTTCAAACATAAAATTGTTCCAGGCAATCTCGGGGCCATAGCTGATGGCAAAATCTACCTGCTTGCCATTAATAAGCGTGGCATTTCTCTGGAAGGATAATGCTACAAAGCGCGACCCCCAGGTTTGCAAATCAGGCACCGTTGAAGGCCCATTAGCCCAGTTATTCAAGCCCAGATATATTCCAAAGTCTGACTTAGAAAAAAACCTGCTATTGCTGCTTTTCTTTTCAGGCTTTGAAGACCAGGTTCTGGTCTCGCTACTTTTTTCTTCTTCATTATCTCTAGTATCAGACCTGCTCCAGTGGTCATTGTCTTCTTTGTCTTTTCTGCTCAAGTCGCCGGCATCGCTGGTTATAATTTTCACGCTTCTGCCGTCTGCTGCCGCAATTACCAAAGTATCTTGTTTAGCGTTGTTCTGTTCAAGCAAAGCTATTGTTCTTCTTCTTTCCGCTGAATCTACCCCCAGGGTTTTCAATACATTTTCCAGATTAAGGTTGCGCGGTAATTCAAAATCTTTATTGCCCGAGGTATAAACCGTTACCCGTTTCTTTACACCCTTATCTGTAAACTCTACTATGGTGGTGTCTTGCTTATAAGCCGCCTTTACCGAAATGCCTCCTAATAGTATCAAAAGGATTAGTCCAATTCTTTTCATTATTTTATTGCTAATTAAATTTTTCTGCTCAAACGGGTTTTTATTAATCATCTTAAATCTTCTTCTCTTTTCTGCATTCTCACTATACGGCGTTGCACAAAATCTCTTACGTCTTCCCGCTCTTCTTTAAACAAACCTTCATCTACACGAGCTACCGCATCTTTTACGCCTATTCTTTTTAAGTCTACTTTTTCACCGTATTTAAAGTTTTTGTATTCGCCATACAATTTGGCAAGGAAAGATTTATCTTTCTCGGCCTTTTCTTCTGCCTGTGCATTGTTACTTTCTTTCAATGCGGCAAGCGAGTTGTCTTCAATAGGTGTAACAATGAGTGTTACAGATTCGCCCAGATGATACTTTGAAGCAGCCGATGCAGGTTTCTCTTTAAGAGCAATTGTATTTTTACCGGCAAGTGTTTCTAAAGGCAATGGTTTCAATTCGTCTTTAGTATTACTAGCCAGTGCATTCGCTGCCTGCGGTGTATCTATAATCACTTTGTCTTCTGAAGCTGGCAGTTTTACCGTTTCTTTATTAGTTATGGCGGCTTTGTTCTGAGCAACGGTAATTTTGCCGGCCGTTGCCCGGCTGCCAAGCTCAGGGGTGTTGTTTTCAGCACGGGCAATTAATGCCGTGTTCTCTTTCACTTCCGGTGCCAAAGGCTGCTTAACTGCCTCAACTTTTTTAGAACTGGTATTATTGGCCGCCAGGTTGTTACCCCCGGTATTGTTTTGTGATAGAACACCTATGGTAAGTACTGCCACCACACCAGCTGCTGCGGCATAGTATGCCCAGTTGCGGTTGATAGCAAAAACTCCACCGCGACGTTTGGTTTGTTTTTCCTGCAAACGCGCCTGAAATTTCTCAAATGCTTTCTGAGAGGGTTCCTGGCGATGCTCGGCCAGTTTTCTGGCAAAAAGTTCGTCAATTGGATGTTTCTTCATTTTTATAACTGATATTTTCATATCCCCGGCCGATTCGTCGGCACGCCCTTAAAGGGGAAATATTAAACAACACTTTTTTCTACTTTCAATAATTTACTCTGCAAAATGGCTCTCGCCCTGCTTAGCTGCGACTTAGAGGTACCTTCTGAAATACCCAGCAGCTCGCCTATTTCCTGATGATTATAGCCCTCAATGGCATACAGGTTAAAAACCATTTTGTAGCCATCGGGTAACTGGTCAATCAGCCGCATTAAATCTTCAGCCTCCAGGTTTGTGCTAAACGCCGACGCGCTGGGTTCTTCTATGGCATACTCAAGATCAACCGAAATCATTTTTTTGCTGCGCACATACATCAGCGCCTCGTTAATCATGATTCTTCTCACCCAGCCTTCAAAACTTCCCTGAAACGTAAATTGGTCTATCTTATCAAAAATCTTCATAAACCCTTCAATCATTACGTCTTCAGCCTCCATTTTATCTCCCACATACCGATTACAAACTGCCAGCATCTTAGAAGCAAATTTCTCGTATAGCCGAGTCTGTGCTTTCGGATCCTGCCGCTGTACCGCCTTTGCGAGGTCGTATTCGTTAGTGAATAAGGATAAAATTCTGGTCATAAAATCATACGTTCATAAGCAAGATGCAAAAAACTATTGAAAGGGTTGCGTGCAGAACAAAAAAATATTGCAAAGCCTAAAATATTTTTTTGCTGCTGTGTATTTGCAAAACAACAGACTTGGCAAAAGCATTCAAAACTGATTTATGGACGAATGAACCGCCTGCTGATTAGTAATGAATGCAGCCGGTTTGATTAAATAAAGTTTTTTTTCAGATTTCTTTGGGAGTTTAATACAATGCTTGTACTTTTGCACTCCCAAAAGGTCCTGTGGCCGAGTGGCTAGGCAGAGCTCTGCAAAAGCTTCTACAGCGGTTCGAATCCGCTCGGGACCTCAAAAATTCAGAAAAGCACCTCAAAAGGGTGCTTTTTTTGTGGCATAAAAAAAAGTGTTGCCAAAATCAGGCAACACTTTCCGACATATTTAAACGTATTACTAACCTTTTTTTCTCTTCGCTGGTTTTGTTCTCTCTTTCTCCTCTGTCACTCCGTTAACGGTTACTGTATATTTCAGATCACAGGTGCCGTCTCCGTAATCAACGGTTTTAGTATCCCCCGAGAACGGTTTAATTTCGATGGTTCCACTAACCGGGAATCCCTTGGCATTATTGCACGAATGTTTCACAACCAGTGCTTTGGTTATGGTAGACGTAAACTGGGTACCATCGCTGGCTTTTGCTGTGGTTGAACCCGTTGTCTGAAACTCGTCATCTTCTTTGCTGGCGGTTCCTTTGTTATCAACCACACGTTTTTTAGTGCTTGTATAAGTAATTACCTTGCTTGTATTGGTATTGGTGATAGACACATTGGCCATTTTCTCGTCGGCAGTGGCTTTTCCACTGGCCAAAGTGGTAGTAATGGTATGTGTACCATTCAATACAAGTGTATCACGTTTCAGGTTTTCATAAGTTACGGTTCTGGTTAGGGTACCCGTAAAGCCGGAGTCTGGTTTTACCGGCATGGTAATTGTTAACTTACCTCCTACCTCTTTATCTTTGCATACGCCACCGGCCACAGCCGTGTAGTCAAACACAATGGTAATTTTATTGTCGGCCACGGTTTTGGTTACTTCGGCGCAATTATCAAATTTGCCTTTCCAGGGTTTATCCCAGCCTATACCCAATATCGGGAAATGCCCCCCACCCGGCTTAGGGCCGTCGGGGCCTCCGGCTTCACGCAAATTACGCCCGCCAAATGGTAGAAAAGTGATGTCGTCAATCAGGTCATAAGCATCTTCCGACTCGTCCTGAATTGTCTGATTATCGGCTATCACCGCCGACTGGGCATCCGGTGTAAGTGAATTGGTGTCAGACTCTTTGGTACAACTAACTACCATGCCCATTGCCAAAGCAATTGCGCCCAATTTTAAAGAGTAATTTTTCATCGGTTTTTTGTGAAAATTAAATAGTGAACAAATGCAGATAAGTGTACACTTTTTACCATAAACAGTTATTCAGCCAGGTTAAAGATTTCGTCTCAGAAGCAATGACGAATACCCCGATTAAAATGGTTGCACGAGCCATATTAAAATTCGTGAGTGCCTGACCATCAACCATTTCGGTACTGATTGCAAAAAATTGCACTTTATTACTGAATGATATTTAGAAACAAAGTTTAGTTTGCAAATGCCCGAAACGATACTTTACTTTTGTAGAATGGAACAACAATCTGAATCTGAAAGTATCTTCTCTTTTCAATACTGGCTTTTGTGTATCAGTTCACTGGTCTTCTTTGCGAGCTTCAATATGCTTATTCCTGAGCTGCCCGATTACCTCTCAAAACTGGGTGGTGCAGAGTACAAGGGTCTTATCATTAGTCTTTTTACCTTAACGGCCGGGTTTTCAAGGCCTTTCAGCGGCCGGCTTACCGACCGCATCGGCCGGGTACCTGTTATGGCCTTTGGCTCACTGGTTTGTTTCGTATGCGGATTCTTTTATCCGTTGGTTACATCTGTTATGCCTTTTTTGTTTTTACGATTAGCGCATGGGTTCTCTACCGGCTTTAAGCCAACAGGCACTGCTGCCTATATTGCAGATATTGTACCGGCATCAAGAAGAGGAGAAGCAATGGGAATGCACGGGTTGATGAGTAGTTTCGGGATGGCCTTTGGCCCTGCACTTGGCAGCTGGATTGCCGATACCTTCTCTATGAATGTTTTGTTTTATGTATCGTCTATGTTTGCGCTTATATCCATTGCTATTTTATACAACATGAAAGAAACCCTGCCGGTAAACCAGCAGGAAAAACTCACGTTAAAAACATTAAAGATTACCCAGAGCGATATTTTTGATGAAATGGTGCTTCCGGCGGCTGTTGTTATATTTCTTACGTCTTTCAGCTTCGGAGCCATTGCCACGCTATCGCCCGACCTCAGTAAAAGTATCGGGCTGCACAATAAAGGGCTGTATTTTCTGGTATATACCCTGGCCTCTTTATTTATACGTTTTATGGCCGGTAGAATATCTGATAAAAACGGCCGTGTGCCAGTGCTGCGCTGGGGCTGTTTTGCGCTCATAATTGCCATGGGGTTCACGGCATTTGCCCATAATATTTATCTGTTTGTAATTGCGGCTGTTTTCTTTGGTATGGCACAGGGGGTGCTGTCTCCTATTTTGCAGGCATGGACAATCGACTTGTGCGATGAACACAACCGCGGACGCGCCCTTGCTACCATGTATATATGTATGGAAGCCGGCATTGGTCTGGGCGCTTTTCTTTCTGCCGAAATTTACCAGAATCAGCTTTATCGTATGCCCTATGCTTTTCTTATCATGGGCGGGCTCGCCATTCTGGCTTTCGGATATTTGTTTACAGGCAAGGTACGCCGTATTAAGGAGGCATTTTAAAACCAGGCTTGTTCAAGCTTACCAACGTATTTATCGGCAAGTTTGCCTGCCAGATGCGCTTGAAGGCTGGTGCTGACGTTAGGATACAGATGCAGGGTGTCCAGGTCTGCAATATCAACCCACCTGATGTCAATGGCCGAGGTATGCTCGGGGTTCAATGCTGGTGTACCTGCAGTAATTTTTCCCTCAAAAATAAAATGGATACATTGCTTCTGTTGCTCTGAGAAATGCACCTCTCCTACCATTAGCAGCTCGCCTATCTGTGCTTTAATGCCCAGCTCTTCTTCCAGCTCGCGCTCAAGTGCGGCGGTGAGCATTTCGCCATACTCAAGGTTACCACCCGGTAAATTAAATACGTCCTGTCCTCCATACTGGTAATGCATGGTTAATAACTTATCATCTTCTAGAATGACAACAGCCGGTCTGATTTTCATAGCTATTCAACTCAAAGTGGATTTTTCTACAATAATGAATTAGTGAAGGGTGAATTAGCGAATAACAGTTAATCAATTCACCATTCTTAATATCATCATTACGAATCTAATAGGTTACTATTTATTTCAATGCAGTGTCGTAAAACTTGTCTGCGTCTTTTTTTAGTTTTATTAACGATTCTTTATGGATATACATCATGTGTCCGGCCTCAAAATACGTAAAATTTACATTTTTCTTTTGTTCGGGGCGTAGCATCATGTGGTTAAAAGTATATTCAGCAGCAAAATAGGGCGTGGCCAGGTCATAATACCCGGCGGCTACCCATACCTTCAGGTACGGATTCTTGGCCATAGCCTGGCGTAGCGTTTCACTTACGTTCAGGTATTTGTTCTGCACGTTGTTGTAGTTCCAGGGCTGAACTCGGCCCGTCAGAATCAGGTAGGGCAAATCGTTTTCGTATTTCAGTTCCTGCCGTAAATACTGATTTATGGTACCTGAATAAGGGCCAGAAATTGTTGCATCAAGGCTGGGGTCAAACTCATATCTTTCTCCGGCGTTATCATAATCAATTCCGGTAAAGCGGCCGTCCAGTCGCCCCGCTGTTTTACCTTCGTCACGCAGCAACTCTTTTACAAAACGAAAGATGTCAATCCTGTTATTGGCATTTTTTATAAATTCTTTAGATAACCCCGTAAACCTGCTCAGTTTTTCAGTTACCATATTTTTTTCGGCATCACTGGCTAAATCGCCCTTCATTAATACAGTTGCGTAATCGTTCAGCACAAACTTCTCAACCTCGCGTAAGGTCTTCTGTAAGTCGGCCTGATACTCCGGTGCTATCTTCTTATGATACCATGCCATGGCAGTGTAAGTTGGTAAGAATAGCTCGAACGGCAAATCGTTTCCCTTATCAAAAAGTGCAGTCTGAAAATTGAGGATGGACGATATCAAAGCTACGCCGTTAATATACATATTGTATTTGTCTTGCAGATACCCCGATAGACCCGCTGCACGGGTAGTGCCGTAGCTCTCGCCGGCCAGAAACTTGGGCGATGCCCAGCGGCCATATTTAGTAGCATGCAGCCGGATAAACTCCCCTACCGATTCTATGTCTTCTACATAACCCAGAAACTGGCGTTCGTTTTCGCCCTGAGCGGCGCGGCTATAGCCTGTGTTTACAGGGTCAATAAACACCAGGTCTGTTTTATCTAACCAGCTGTACTCATTATTAACATACGAATATGGCGGAGCCAGAGACTCTCCTTTGTCGCTCATGGGTATTCTTTTAGGGCCAATGCAACCCATGTGCAACCAAACCGAAGCTGAACCGGGGCCTCCGTTAAAAGTATAAGTAACCGGGCGTTTAGACAAGTCCGTTACCCCATCTTTAGTATAGGCAACAAAGAACACATTAGCTTTTGGCTTTCCGTTTTCATCTTTTACAACCATGTAGCCGGTGCGCGTAGTATAATTAATGGTTTGCCCGCCAATAACTACCTGGCCTTTGGTTTCAACCGGTGGTGGCACAACCTGAGCAGTAGCCGGCTTTTCATCAGCTTTTTTCTCCGGTGTCTGGCCCAGGGCGGCCAGGCCAAGCCCTACTAATAGAATAGTATATCTTAGTTTGTTCATGTATGTCAGGGTAATTGTCTGAAAGCAAAAATATAAAAATTAATAAATCAGGCTAAAAAGTAGATACAAAAAAGAAAACAATTGCCATCTGGTAACAAATCAAAGCCACTTAAAGCCTGAAACCTCTCAGAAAGTCTTCTACGCTCATTCTTTTTTTACCTTCCATTTGTAGTTCTTTAATACGCAACAGTTTATCGGCACATTTAAAAGCCAGAAAAGTCTTGTTATCGGTCTGCAAACCTCCGGCCTCCAAATCAGGCGCGTCGGTATCTGTCATTTCAGAAAGATATACCTTGCAGGTTTTGCCCGCGAGGGTTGTCCATGCCGCCGGATACGGCGATAACCCACGAATAAAATTCTGTACTTTCTCTGCTGGCTGGCTCCAGTTAATCTCACAGGTTTCTTTAAATATTTTGGGTGCGGGGCGTAGTTCATCATCTGAATGCTGCGGCAATTGCGGATAATCTCCAATCTCAATTGCTTTAACTGTTTTTAAAACCAGGTCGGCGCCACGTTCCATCAGCCTGTCATGAACTGTTCCGGCGTTATCGTGCGGATAAATCGGTTCCTTGTCTACAAAAATAATATTGCCCGTGTCAATTTCCTGTTTTATAAAGAAAGTGGTTACACCTGTTACGGTATCGCCGTTAATAACCGCCCAGTTAATAGGCGCAGCGCCTCTGTACTGCGGCAGTATAGAACCATGCAGATTAAAAGTACCCTTGGGTGGCATATTCCAAACCACTTCTGGCAGCATTCTGAAAGCCACCACCACCTGCAAATCTGCATTGAAACTTTTTAGCTGCTCCAGAAACTCAGGATTCTTCAGCTTTTCAGGTTGCAAAACAGGTATATTCTGAGACACCGCATATTTTTTCACAGGTGTTTCGTTCATTTGCAGGCCCCTGCCCGACGGCTTGTCGGGGGCTGTTACCACCGCTACTACTTCGCATCCGTTCTCTACCAGCTTCCTTAAACTCGCCACTGCAAAATCTGGCGTACCCATAAAAACTATTCTCATATTTTATCTGTTGTATAGTTACATGGTATCAAATATGTAGTATCAAAAATACATCAATTAAAAAAATCTTTGTACCTTTGTTATCTAAATTACACAAATGAACCAAAGTCGAGCAAATAAAGTATTTTTTCGAGTAAAATTCAGGTAGTTTCTTTGATAAAATTCAAAAATTTATCAGGAACGGTCGAATTTTCGCCGTTCTTTTTTTGTCCACCCCTCAGAACAAAGGGGTTTTTAAATTTATAAGCGATATGTCAAAATTCCAGTATTACACAGAAGAAGGGTACAATAACCTTAAAAATAAACTTCAGGAACTTAAAACCAAAGGCAGAGCGGATATTGCACGCCAGATTGCCGAGGCTCGTGATAAAGGCGACTTATCTGAAAATGCGGAGTATGATGCCGCAAAAGACGCTCAGGGCCTGATGGAGATGGAGATTTCGAAGCTGGAAGAATTGATGGCCAATGCACGTATCCTTGATGAGTCAACTATCGACACCTCTAAAGTTTCGTTGTTGTCTAAAGTAAAAATAAAAAATAAGAAAAATGGCGCTTTGATGACCTACACGCTGGTGTCGGAAGAAGAAGCAGATTTGAAACAAGGTAAGATTTCAGTAAACTCACCTTTCGGAAAAGGTTTGTTCGGTAAAAAAGTAGGTGAAATGGCGCAGATTCAGGCGCCTGCCGGATTGGTTGAGGTTGAAGTACTGGAAATCAGCAGACAATAGAACAAAAATCTTTACTTTATAGCTTACTAGTGAAAGGCCATTCTTATAGATGGCCTTCGCTATTTTAAGGCATCATCAAGAGTTTTTCTCAAGCTTCACTGCAAAAAGCCCTTTTGAGCGCGTAAGTAAAGTACCCACTACAACCAGCGTCATTACTCCTCCAAAAATAACAGTAGGCACTGCCCCGATAAGTTTGGTCAATAGCCCCGACTCAAAAGCCCCGAGTTCATTAGAACAACTGACAAATATACCACTTACCGAATTAACACGCCCACGCATGTGGTCTGGAGGTAAAACCTGCAGAATTGTCTGCCTTATAACCACACTAACGCTGTCAAAAGCACCTGTAAGAAATAACGCCCCTACCGATAACCAGAAACTGGTTGACACCGCAAATACCAATGTGGCAAGCCCGAAACCGGTTACAGCGATTAGCATATTGCGCCATGCTTTGCGCGTGGGCGGAAAATACGCCGTACCCAACATAGTAAGCACCGCACCTAAACCGGGAGCGGCACGCATAATGCCCAAACCCTGTGCACCAACGTGCAGAATATCCTTGGCAAATACTGGTAGAATAGCCACAACACCCCCAAACAGCACCGAAAACATATCCAACATAATGGCGTAAAAGAGTATCCTGTTCCGGGTTACAAAACTGATGCCTTCTTTCAGGCTTTTGAAAACATCAGCCTGCTTCTCTATATTCTGAATACCCTTTTTTGAGATGCGCGAAACAAAAATGAAAGCAGTCAGAAAAAGAAGAATTACCAGTACCAAAACATTAGTCAGCCCAAGCCAGCTATACAAAAACCCGGCAGAAGCCGGCCCCAGAATAGAGCCTGTCTGCCAGAACTGGCTGCTCCAAGAGGCCGAGTTTGAGTAGTGTTCGGCCGGAACCAGAAACGGCTTCAATGAAGACCACGCCGGGCCATAAAACCCTCGGGCTACACCCAGAAAGAAAACCGTAAGATAAATAAAGTTTTTTTGCTGTGCCAGGCTGAATCCGTGGTCGGTAGAAGGATGAGTTACCCATAGCAAAAGCAATGAGCACATCATAATAATGGTATAACAAACCTGAATGATGGTTCGCTTATCTTTGCGGTCGGCAAAGTAACCCCCAAACAAAGCCAGCGATATATACGGAATCGCCTCAAAAAGGCCAATCAACCCAAGCGAAAGGGGGTCGTGTGTTATTTCATACAGGTAATAACTTACAACCACCTCCTGCACCAGAATGGCAACTGTAAATATAAACTGAGCAGTAATAAAGTATCTGAACTCCGGGTACCGGAGGGCGGCATAAGGGTCCTTTGCTTGTTTCATGTTTATTTAAAATGAGGCATAACACCCATTGGTGTATCCGACCTTTTAAAATGCTGATTGTTTACGCTTATTTTATTACAATTTTTAGCCCGAAACAGTTTTGATATCAGCCAATACTTTTTTGATTTTAAGCCGAAAGGAGCTCAATTGTTGATTTTATGAACTCGTTTTATTCAAAGTAAATATTTTAGACTAACTTTGGCTAATCGAAATTTATGAATATGAAATTGTTAAAAACAACACTTCTCTCTATCAACTTACTATTATTTATTGCTGCCAAAGGGCAATTTCAGAAAAAAGAGTTCAGCCGTGACGACACCCTCCGTGGAAGCATTACGCCTGAGCGCAGCTGGTGGGATTTAAAATACTATGAACTGCGAATCAGGGTGAACCCCGCCGAAAAATACTTGTCGGGCAGTACTACTGTTATGTATGAAGTACTAAAACCGCACAAGGTAATACAGATTGACCTGCAACCTCCGCTAAAGGTTGATAAAGTAACACAAGACGGCAAAGAGCTAACTTTTAAGGTAGATGGCCATAATGCCTACATGATTAACCTGACCAAAAAGCAGGTAAAAGGCAAAAATGAATCTATTGTAGTACATTATTCTGGCAAACCTATTGTAGCAAAACGCCCACCTTGGGATGGCGGCGTGCAATGGGTAAAAGACGCTGATGGCAACGATTACGTGGCTACGTCTTGCCAGGGTCTGGGTGCCAGTGCATGGTGGCCAAACAAAGACCACATGTATGACGAATGCGACAGCATGCTGATTGCCATAACCGTACCTGAAAAACTGAAAGATATCTCTAACGGCCGCCTGCGCAGGGTAGTTGACAATACCGATGGCACCAAAACGTTTGAGTGGTTTGTAAAAAACCCTATCAACAACTACGGTATCAACATGAATATCGGTAACTATACTCATTTTAATGATACATTTAAGGGTGAAAAGGGTGAACTGACCCTTGACTATTACGTATTGCCCGAAAACCTTGAGAAAGCAAAGGAACATTTTAAACAGGTGCCCATGATGCTGAAGGCATTTGAGCACTGGTTTGGGCCTTACCCTTTCTATGAAGACGGCTATAAACTGGTTGAAGTACCTTATCTGGGTATGGAGCACCAAAGCTCGGTTACGTATGGTAATAAATATAAAAACGGGTATCTGGGCAGAGACTTATCTGGCACAGGCTGGGGGTTAAAATGGGATTTTATTATAGTTCATGAGTCGGGCCATGAATGGTTTGCCAATAATATTACTTACAAAGACATTGCCGATATGTGGATTCATGAGAGTTTTACCAACTACTCAGAAAACCTGTTTACCGAATACTACTTTGGCAAAGAAGCCGGCGCGGCTTATGTGATTGGCTGCCGTAAAAACATCGAAAACAAATCGCCCATTATAGGCACCTATGGCGTAAATAATGGCGGCTCGGGTGATATGTACTACAAAGGCGGAAACATGCTGCATACTTTGCGCCAGATAGTAAACGATGATGAAAAATGGAGACAGGTGTTGCGTGGATTAAACAAGACGTTCTATCACCAGACCGTAACTACCAAACAGATTGAAGATTTTGTAAGCCAAAGCAGCGGTAAAAACTTCAGTAAAGTTTTTGACCAATACCTGCGAGACATCCGGGTTCCGGCGCTTGAATATAAAATTGAAAACGGCAGGTTATCTTACAGATGGGGGAATTGTATTGAAGGCTTTGATATGCCCGTGAAAGTGTCTGTTGATAACGGGCCAATGGATTTTATTTATCCTGCCACCAGTTGGAAGACCTTAGAAAAAAGTAATGTAAGCGACATTGCGCTGGACAATAACTTTTATGTTGCCATTAACAAGGTAAATTAACGCACCACGGCCAGTTTACCTACATAACTTTCAGAACCATCGGCAGCGATGCTGAAAACCATATATACCCCGGATACAGTACGGCTGATTGACGAATCTGTCAGATTCCATGAGGCCGTACCTCCATTTGATTTCGTTTCGTAAATCAAACGACCAGCCGCATCAGTAATTTTCACCACGCTGTTTTCTTTAAGACCTGAAATGGTTAATACGCCTTGAAAATCAGGCCGGATAGGATTAGGATAGATGCTCACAGAACTAAAATTTTCTTCAGGTTCTGTGGCATCAGTCTGATACGAAAGCAAACCCTTTGCGGTTAAAACAAAAACCTCTCCCGTTTTGGTGTCGATACTTAAACCGGTTATTTCGTTGGCCGGTAAAGGGCTGTTTTCTTCAGTAAAATACTGAATCAACTCATCAACCGAGGGGTTAAATAAATTGAGCCCGTTATTAGTACCAATCCATTTTCTGTTGCCCCCATCCACTACTATTTTGTTTATGGTTTCCTGCAGTAAAATTCTTCTACCTGCACTATTAAAAGGAGTATAAGCATCTACCGGTCTTGAAAAAACATCTCTTGCTGTTATTACCGCTGCAACTCCGTCGTTCGTACCAATCCAGACCACGCCATCCCTGTCAATAGCAAGGGTATTAACTCTGCTGCTGGGCAGGTTCCCCGCGTTTCTACCCACTGTATATAAGCGTGTTTGTTGGGTGGCATTATCTGCTACCCTTACACCGTTTGATACGATGTACCATCTAAACCCGTAAGCATCTGTTATATCTTCGGTATAAGCCGGTAACTGATTCAGGGGCAGTGTAGTCCATGTTTGGTTTTCAAATACATTTCCTATCGTGGCAGCAGGGGCAAATATCTTTGCGCCTGAATAAAAAACGCCCGTGAGTTGCCCGGTAATACCGTTGGGCGAATAACGCCTGAAATCACCCTCCCAATTACTCACCAGCCCGTTTTCAGCGTCAGCAATCCAGAGCTTGCCCTCTGCGTCTGTTTCCATTTCAACAGGATTAACAAGCAGAGGGGCAGCAGGGTAGTCCTTTGGCACAAACAACTGTTTATTGATTACGGGCCTCCAGTTACCATAAAATTGCAGATTCACATCGGCAGCATATCTGGCTCCCAGAATACCGTCAGAAGTTAGTACAAAAATGCTGTCGCGGGCAAACAATATTTGTTCCATGCCCAGTTCTTTTCCTCCGCTACCCAGGTTCTGGTAAGTTTCTTTTATTTCGGCCTTTCCGGCATCCAGAACCACCAGGCCAAAGTCAGTGGCCAGATACGCAAAGTCGCCCTTAAACTCAATTGCATTAATACGTTTGGCGGTCTGAATAGTACTGGTGTTTTTAATGAAGTTTACGTTTTCAATTTCAGCAGGTACGCCGTCGGCATCCATTTTTATTAAGTCAAGGTTGCCGTTTTCATACGCCACCAATAGCTTTTTAAGGGTAGGGCTATATCTTATCTGTGTAGGATTTGCTTCTGCCAGACCATCTGCTTTAGATAATTTAGTGGCCTTCCTGTTAAGTTTATCGTAGTAAAAGAAGCCATTACCCGAAAAAGCAAACACCTTCTTTTCTACCACCTCTACCCCTTTCAGATTCACATAGTTGTTGTGTGTCCGCCAGCTTTTGGTCGGAATCTGCGCCCAGGTCTGAAAGGCCCATAAACAAAACAAAAATCTAAGCATATTTAACTTTGCAAGTGTTATTAAACATAACCGAAGGTATAAAAAAATAATGACTACCTATAGCAATTTACAGGTAGTCATACACAAATATTCAGTAGCCCTATTACGTACTTTCAGGCCATAGGTTTAATTCAAATTTCAGATGCCGCATCGGCGCCCTTGAGCCTGAATCGCCTGATTGCCGAAAGAACAACCCCTGCAATAACCAGCAGGAAGCCAAACCACAACAAGTTGATATGAGGTTTCTCCAGGGCTTTCAAAACAATAAACTCACGCTGCCCCCTGCTTACCGAAAAGCTAAACTGCCCGGTTGCCGGGTCAATTTTGGTTAGTTGCATGCGCAAACCCATTTCGGTATTTACTTCAGGCTTGCTCCATATCTCACGGTTTCGGATAGCAAAAACCGGGCGCATAGTTATAGCTACGTTTCTGTCAAGCACTTTCACAATGGCTCTGGCGGCGGCATCGCCCTGGCTCAGTTTCATGCCGTCTACCTCATTTACACCCTCTACATTTTCAAGAATGGCCACGTAGTCATTCACAAAAAAAGTATCGCCCACTGCTACGGTAAACTCCTCAGGTACGCTCCACTCTCTGTCTTCGTCTAAAGTTACAAAGCGTACGTGCGTGTAGATATCTTTGTTCCAGAATTTTTTAATATCCGGAGACGCCACATTACCCATTTTTTCATTAATCTGAAAACGAGGATACAGGTTAAAGGTTTTGCCGTCTTTGTTTTTATATTCTACCTGATAATACGTATTCTCGGCTTCATATTCAAGTGTGTCTCCACGATGATAGAATGTCTTGTCACCATCTACCACGTCGGCACGGGCAATGCCTTTAAAATTACTGCCCGGCACAGGTAAGATATACTTCTTCTCAATATAACCCGGCACTTTCCTTACATCAACAAACTGGCCTTTATAGGTAAACGAGAAATCGCTGAACTCCGTTGGCCTATTCAGCCAAAGCAGAGCGTTTTCTTTGTTTTCTTTATCGTTACCCTGGAAAATCTCGGCACCTGAAAAGTTTAATGAAATAATTTTAGAATAAGCCGACGAAAACATGATACCTATCAGCATCAAGGCAATACCTATGTGTGCTATGGCCCCACCGGCTACATTAAACTTGCCTTTCAGAATATCGGTAAGGATACTCATATTAGCTACCACACTAAAAAGTGCAGCCGTAAGCACAATGATATACTGCCAGTTATTAACCTTAGCAAAAGTAATAATCAGTGCCGACAGCAGCAGCGTAATAATAAGCGGGTTAAGCAGTTTTGAAAGGCTATCTTTTTTCACACGTTTCCACCAGAAAAACTGCGCTATACCTGTAAGAACGGTTATTACCACAAAAAACCACATCTGGAAACGCGTGTAATGCTCTACCTGATTAGTTGGCAGCGCCATATTGAGCTTTACACCAAATGCCTCGCCGATTTTATTATAAACAGGGATAGACGTTGTAACAATTACCTGAAACGCCGACAAGGCTATCATTAATACCCCCATGAAAATCCAGAACTCACGCGAGAACGTAGAAATCTCTTTTTCATCTTTCGGCAGGTGTTTCCAACGGATAGCCGATAAAACAACGGCCGCAATAATGAAAGTAAACAGATATAACAGTAATTGGCCAGATAAGCCCAGGTCAGTAAAAGAGTGTACGGATGCATTACCCAACACCCCGCTTCTGGCCAGAAACGTTGAATATAGTATCAAAACATATTGAGCTATAACCAGTATAATGGTGTATTTCAATGCAGAGCTGTTGCGGCGGGCCAACATCATGGTATGAAAACTAGCCACTAATATCAGCCAGGGAACATAAACCGCATTTTCAACGGGGTCCCAGTTCCAGTAACCTTCAAAGTTTAGGGTTTCGTAGGCCCATATACCCCCCATCATTATACCAGTACCCAGTACTACCGTAGCCACGAGTGTCCAGGGTAATGCAGGCTTGGCCCACTCTGTAAATTGCTTGCGCCACAACCCCGCCATACAAAAAGCAAAAGGTACAAGTGCCAGCGCAAACCCCAGGAAAGTGGTGGGTGGGTGTATAACCATCCAGTAGTTTTGGAGAAGCGGATTCAAACCGCTACCGTCTTTCGGAACAAAATCCGGGTTGGTTTTCCAGATTGGAATATTAGGCATAGACTCTTTCAGTGTAAGAAAAGGAGAACTTCCTACCTTAAAATCACCAAAAATAACTACCCCAAGAATCATTGATGCCAGAAAAGCCTCTACCAGAGTAAAGATAGTCATGGTCGGGGCCTCCAGTCCTTTGCTTTTTCTAAGGGTTGTGTTAATAAGCACTACCCCTACCAATACATTCCAGAACATCCACAACAGGAAACTTCCCTCCTGATCTTGCCAGAAACAAGAAATGGCGTAGTCAACAGGTAGGCTCAGCGAGGCGTTGTCCCAGGCGTAATGGTATTCAAAATAATGGTTCAGAATAATACCCAGCAAAGTGGCGCAAACCGTTATTACTGCCACCGTATGCACATAAAATGCCCTGCGGGCAAATTTCAGCCAGTCGTCAATAACAGTTTTAGTACCCCGGGTAGTCTGGCGGCTTGCCTGCCAATATGCATATGTAGAAACTAAGGCAGCAACAAACGCGACAATAATGGACAAATGCCCTATACTTCCTAAATATGATCTTAACATAAAATTGATAAACTAAATTTGAAAATTGATTTCAGGTAACCGCCGTAAACGGCATTATTACCTGAATCAATCAAACCATGCAAACCACGGAATTCTGCTTAGAATCAATACCAGTGCCAATCCGAAGAAAATCATGGTTTGTTTGAATTTCTTTCCGTTACCCACTGCACGTTTTACACGGGCATTGCCTACTGTTACCAGAATAACCGCAATCAGGTTAATGGTAGGGTGCTCTACCGCATACAGGCGCAGGGTTTTATCTTTCATGGCTGCTTTCATATCAGCAAAAGCCGACTGAGCTATGGGCGACGTAAACAACAAAAGAATACCCAATAAAAACATGGTATGGGTTGCAATGAGAGCAAATTTATTTACTTTCAGGTGTTTTTCTTCAAATGCTTTCTCATTACTAACACCAGAAATACCATTAATGGTGGCATAGGCCAGCAAAATGAGAGTCAGATAGGCAAGGTATGAGTGAATCGGTTGGATGATCTGATACATATAGTTTTTAATTAAGCCGTTTAATAAATTTTTTTGTCAAAATTACGTCATAATCTTTTAATAACATAAATGTTCTGAAGCGAACTTTCGTCGAATAGTCTAATGTTACCATTTTAATGAAATTTATCAAACCCATACTTTTCTTTCTTTTAGTTGTTTTTGTACTCTTTATGGCGGTTTTTCCGCAGGTATTACGCTGTTCGGTTGTGGCCTATGATGATTTCCAATCATTGCAGCCCCGGGTGTATGTTTCAGGCAGCTCTACATTAAAACAGCGCGACGCTCTACTAAAGTATATAGGCATTGCAAAAAAAAGAGTAAATGATTTCTGGGGTAACAGGCTGGGGCATGCAACCATTATCTTTTGTAATGACCCACAGCAGTATTTGAAGTATTGCCGCACTGCCGAGGGTGCAGGCTGCACGATAGGCACACCGGTGGGCTCATGGATTGTACTGAATAAAGACGGGCTGAATGCCGATGTTATTGCGCATGAGATGTCGCACGATGAACTGATGACCCGCCTGGGCTGGTGGAAAACCAGAACCACCATACCCACCTGGTTTGACGAAGGTGTGGCACTGATGCTAGACAACCGGTTTGTGAGCACCACCGACAGCGCCCTGCGCTACAAAGCATACCGGGCAGAACTCGGTTTTTTGTCGCCGGTACCTCTTGCGCTCACCAACCTTAGTACAGAAAAAGAGTTTTTTGGCCAAGGCGGACTGCATACCAAACTGGCTTATCTGACAGCCGCCAGAGCGGTATCAGGCAAGATTGCTTACGGTGGCCGAATAGCCATCATGCACACCGTAGAAAAAGTAAAACAGCATAACCAATTTGAATTTTAGCGCTTCAAACCGTCAATTTTAATTTCCGTTTTTTTCTTTTCCGAAAAACTTCCGACCTTTGCCCCTTTGAAACTTATAATTTTAGATTAAATGAACATTTTGATTATTGGCTCTGGTGGTCGCGAGCATGCATTTGCCTGGAAGATTTCTCAATCTAAAAACTGTTCGCAACTATTTGTTGCACCGGGTAATGCAGGTACGGCACAAGTGGCTACCAACTTACCTCTGGCAGTGAGCGATTTTACCGGTATTGCTGCAGCAGTAAAAGAGCATAATATAGAAATGGTAATAGTAGGGCCCGAAGAACCACTGGTTAAAGGTATTGTTGATTTCTTTAAGAAAGACAAAGCCCTTAAAAAAATAAAAATTGTTGGCCCCGATGCCACAGGTGCACAGTTGGAAGGAAGCAAAGATTTCTCAAAAGCCTTTATGCAGAAATACGGCGTACCGGCGGCAGCTTCTAAAACCTTTACCAAAGACACGCTAGCAGAAGGTTTAGCATACCTTGAAACACAATCGTTACCAATTGTATTAAAGGCCGACGGCCTGGCAGCAGGCAAAGGAGTAATTATTGCCGAGAGCATGAAAGAAGCCAAACAGGCTTTGCATGAAATGCTGGCCGAGGCAAAGTTTGGCGATGCCAGCAGCAAAGTACTGGTAGAACAGTTTCTGAGTGGCATTGAGCTGTCGGTATTTGTGCTTACCGACGGCAAAAACTACAAAATACTACCCGAAGCCAAAGACTATAAACGCATTGGCGAAGGCGACAAAGGCTTGAATACCGGTGGCATGGGCGCTGTTTCGCCGGTGCCGTTTGCTGATGAAGCCTTTTTGCAAAAAGTAGAAGAAAAGGTAGTAAAACCTACCTTGATTGGCTTGCAGGCTGAGGGAATCAAATATGTAGGGTTTATTTTCGTTGGATTGATGAATGTCAACGGCGAACCTTATGTAATAGAATATAACGCCCGCATGGGCGACCCTGAAACGGAGGTAGTTTTACCAAGAATAAAAACCGATATGGTAAAACTGATGAAAGCTACTGCTGACGGTAAACTGGATAAAATAAAACTGACCATTAATCCGAAAGCGGCAATTGCTACCGTGGTTGTGGCCGGAGGATACCCGGAAGACTACCGCAAAGGTGATTTGATGCAGATACCAGAGGCCGAAAAAGACACCATTATTTTTCATGCAGGCACAAAACTGGCAGAGAACAACAGTGTTTTAACCAACGGTGGCCGGGTGATTGTTTCGGTAGGTATGGCACGTACTTTAAATTCTGCCCGCCAGAAATCGCAAAGATTAGCAAAAAACATTATATTTGACAGAAAATACTATAGAAAAGACATAGGCAAAGACCTTTTGGAGTATCTGAAAACAGATAATTAAGGTACTCGGAATCGTTTCAGACGCAAACAACATTTAAGATTAGTGGAATTTTATTCACCATAACTATACACTTATTGTTTATAAAACAGCGTAAACTGACCTCTGCCTATATCAAAACAATGGCTGCAGAAAATGAGTATGACTGAGCTTTATTTAAATCACTAATTAGCTCAATCACTAGTTCACTCAATATACTTCAGCTATTGATTAATCAAATAATTCACTCATTTACAATAAAGAGGATATGGGCTGTGGACAATGTTCATCAGGTGGCTGCGGAGCAGTAAAGGCCTTAGACAGAACCGAAAAATCGAATCATAAAACCGTTGCAGGCTGCTCATCAGGCGGCTGCTCAACAGGTGGATGTAATAAAATGAATGCATACGATTGGCTTTCAAACATGGAAGTACCAACCAGTATGCGCTATAATGTTGTTGAGATAAAATTTAAAGGCGGCCGTAAGGAGTATTTCAGAAATACAAACAACCTTGAGTTATATACCGGCGACTTTGTGATTTGTGAAATGCCTACCGGCTACCACATTGGTAGCGTGTCGTTACAAGGCGAGTTGGTTCGCCTGCAAATGATAAAAAAGGGTATTCAGGACGACGAAAACATCAGAAAAATATTAAGGATTGCGCAGGATAAAGACATAGAAAAGCACCAGCAGGCCATTGCCCGCGACCTGCCCACTATGTACCGCGTACGCGAAATTGCCAAAGACCTGAAACTGGGCATGAAGGTGTCTGACGTTGAGTTTCAGTCAGACAACACCAAGGCGACGTTCTATTATTCTGCCGACGACCGTGTCGATTTCCGCGAGTTAATCAAATTACTGGCTGCCGAATTCAAAATCCGGGTTGAAATGAAGCAAATCAGCCTGCGTCAGGAGGCCGCCCGTGTCGGCGGTATTGGTTCCTGCGGTCGCGAATTGTGCTGTTCAACCTGGCTGACTGACTTCAGGGCTATTCCTACTTCAGCGGCACGTTATCAGAATCTATCCTTGAATCCGGCCAAACTTAGCGGCCAGTGCGGGCGTTTGAAATGCTGCCTTAACTACGAGTTGGAGACTTATCTGGATGCGTTGAGCGACATACCAACTGTAGAAAAACCACTGAAAACCGAGAAAGGCATCGCAGTTCTTCAAAAGACGGATATCTTCCGCCGTATTATGTGGTTCAGTTATAATAACGATATTAACTGGCACTCGCTTCCTATTCATAAGGTAGTTGAAATCATGAAAATGAATGAACAAGGCCTCGTACCTTCGTCATTGGAAGATTTGAACCTGCTCGATACCACTGTATCTGACAGAAACGCACCGAGGAATTCAGATCTTGACCGTCTGGATAGAAAATATACCGATAAGGGTAAGAAGCCTCATCATTCTTCATCTAAAGAGCAAAGAAATGAGGTAAGGCCACAAGGTAATAACCAGAAAACCGGTAACCAGCCACCTGCACAAAAACAAGGCAACCAGCCGCAACAACCCAAACAAGGCGGGCAGCCGGGAAACCAGAATAAACCACAGAATAATCAGGGCAATAAAGGGGCGCAACAACCAAATCAGAAGGGTAATCAGCCAAACCAGGGTGGTAATCCCAATAAACAGCAGCAGCCCGGCAATCAGGGCGCTAACCAGACCAAGCCACAGAACAACCAGGGCAATCACGTAGCTAACCAGCCTAAGCAACAAAACCAGCCCAATAAACAGCAGCCGGCCACGCCAAACGCCGGTGGCACCCCGAGCAAACAGGGCGGCAACCAGCCAAAACAGTCGAACCAACCCAATAATCAGGGTGCAAACGCAAATAGCCCGGCTAAACAGCAGAACAACCAGGGCGGGAACAAAAATCAGCAGAGAAATCAGCCGAAAAACAATTCCCAGCCTAATGGCAATAAAAACAATAATAATCCGAATCAGCCCGGCTGAGAATTACGGAACTGAAAATCAATTGATCGGATGAAAAACCTTTTTTTAGGCTTTATACTATGTATGGCGGTGCTATCCTGCGACAGCAACGCCATCTATAAGTCTTTTACAGATTTTAAGGATATGAAGTGGTATATCAAAGATGTGCCGTCTTTTACCTTTGAGGTGACTGACGAAACCATCGATTATGATATCTTTCTTTTAATTAGAAATGCCTCACAGTACCCATATAATAACCTGTACCTCACCCGCTACATTTACGGGCCGGATAACAAGCTGATAAGCAACAGGCTTGAGCAGGTTATTTTGTTTGACCCTAAAACGGGCAAGCCGCTTGGTAAAGGCTTGGGTGATATTTTCGACAGCAAGATTATCTCCAGCCGGGGTTTCAGATTTCCTAAAAAAGGCAAATACACTATCAAGCTGAAACAATACATGCGCCAGGACCCCCTGCCTTATATTATGTCGGTTGGTGTGAGTATCGAAAAACCGCTGCCACCGAAACCATAACGGCAGGCATCGTGTTATCATTCAAAGCTGATGTTCCACAAATTAGGCTGCTATGAGTTTCTTACCGCTTTTTCCGCTAAATCTGGTAGTCTTTCCTCATGAAGATTTAAACCTGCATATTTTTGAGCCTCGTTACAAAGAGTTGATTAACGAGTGCCTTGAGAATCAGGTAACTTTCGGCATCCCTACTTTCGTTATTAATAAGGTAGCCGGATACGGCACCGAAGTGCATATTACCCAGCTTTCGAAACGCTATGACGACGGCCAGATGGATATTAAAACCAAAGGGCTGAGGGTTTTCAGAATTGTTGATTTCCAGAATCCGGTTGAAGGAAAACTCTATTCAGGTGGTGAAGTGGCGTTTGACCAAAATCAGGATTTAAGCGAAGAAATAAATCCGTTTTTATTGAGCCTTGTAGACCGGCTATACAAACTGCTGAAAATAAATATTGACTATTATAAGCCAAACTACCAGCCGTTCAGCTACCGCATTGCCCATAAGATAGGTCTTTCTGTTAATGAAGAATATCAATTGCTAACGATTCCGACCGAAGCCGAAAGGCAGAAAATACTCATCTCTCACCTGGAACGGATTATACCCGTTGTAACAGAAATAGAGCGGGCCAAAGAACGCATTGCCATGAATGGCCATTTCAAGGAACTGGACACCCTTAATTTTTAAGTATTCAAACAATACCAGATATACACATGCTTATTCATAGACCCAGAAGAAACCGTAAAAGTGCTGCTATCAGAGACCTGGTGCAGGAGACCACGCTTTCTGTCAACGACTTTATATTTCCGATGTTTGTAATGGAAGGAGCAGACATCAGAAGCGAAATTAAATCCATGCCGGGTATCTATCGCTTTTCATTAGATACAATGCTGGAAGAATTGAAAGAAGTAACCGATTTGGGTATTAAATCTATCTGTCTTTTCCCCAATTATCCTGAGGCCAAGAAAGATAAATATGCCACCGAAAGCTATAATCCGGATACGCTCTACCTACGCGCATTGAGCGAGATAAAAACTCAATTCCCTGATTTGGCATTAATGACCGATATTGCGCTTGACCCTTATAGCAGCGACGGCCACGATGGTATTGTTGAAAACGGACGGATTCTGAACGATGAAACACTTGATGTGCTGGGCAAAATGGCAGTGGCACAGGCGAGAGCGGGAGCCGATATACTGGGGCCATCAGACATGATGGATGGCCGTGTGGGTTATATCCGCGAGTTGCTGGAAGATGAAGGTTTTTCAGATGTCAGCATTATGTCATACTCCGCCAAATATGCCAGTGCCTTTTACGGACCTTTCCGTGATGCGCTTGATTCTGCACCGAAATTTGGAGATAAAAAGACTTATCAGATGAACCCGGCCAACGTACGCGAGGCTTTGATTGAAGGCCAGTTGGATATGGAAGAAGGCGCAGACTTCCTGATGGTGAAACCGGCTTTCTCGTATCTGGATGTTATCAAAACCTTGTCAGATAATTTCCCGTTGCCCATAGCAGCCTACAACGTATCCGGCGAATATGCCATGATAAAAGCCGCCTCACAAAACGGCTGGATAGACGGACAAAAAGCCATGTATGAAATGCTGTTGAGCATAAAACGTGCCGGGGCAAATATTATATTGAGCTACTTTGCAAAAGAATTTGCGCAGTTGAAAGCATAATAAGCAGGAAGCCCGGTTTTGCCGGGCTTTTTTGTTTTATTTTCTTTCTAACTCTACAATATCAAAATCAAACTCATTCTTCTCATCTTTCTGATGCGCTACTCTTGAAACCTCCTGCCATTCATCAGCACTCAATTCCGGGAAGTACGTATCCCCCTCAATGCTTACTTTTACTTCCGTCAGGTAAATTTTATCTGTAATGCTTAGCGCCTGTTCATAGATATTCCCTCCGCCTACTATAAAAATTTCATCGGCCCCTTGCGCTTGTTTTGTCAGTTCAATGGCTTTATCAATAGAATCGGCTATCAGAACCGAAGCATCATCTGAAACCTTATCCGAACGGGTAATAACGATATTGGTGCGGTTGGGCAGCGGCTTACCGATTGACTCAAACGTTTTGCGGCCCATAATGATGGCATGGCCACTTGTGAGCGTCTTGAAATGCTTTAAATCGGTTGAAAGTCGCCACAGCAACTGGTTGTTTTTTCCTATGGCTCTGTTTTCAGCAATGGCTACTATTATCGAAATCATCTGTTCAATTTTTGTGCTTGCAATTTAGCGTTTTTAATAGGCTTTTACAGCATTTTTTGGCATATTTGCTGAAATTTTAGTCACTAAAGCCAATTCAGATAGCCAGCCTGTTGTCTGAGTTTTTTTATTATCACTGAATGAAAAATATTGACGTTTGCCTCACTCCTGATTTACTACACCTGCATAATATCGACAACTCCATTGTAATTATAGCAGATATCTTTCGTGCTACTTCCTGCATGGTTACTGCATTTGCTTATGGCGTTAAGAGCATTATTCCGGTAGAAACCGTAGAGGAGTGCAAAAACCTGCAGGAGAAAGGTTATATTGCCGCTGCCGAGCGCAATGCCAGTAAAGTAGAAGGCTTTGAGCTTGACAATTCGCCGTTCAGCTACATGAACGAAAAACTGATTGGTGAAAAAATAGCCATGACCACCACCAACGGCACCTACTCTATCACCAAAGCCAAGGCATCGGCAGTAAAAGTGCTGGCCGGGTCTTTTCTGAACCTGAATGCCATAGTTACTTACCTGAAAACGCAGCCTTATGATGTACTGGTGCTGTGTGCCGGTTGGAAAGGCCGTGTAAACATTGAAGATACGCTATTTGCCGGGGCTTTAATTGCCGCACTGGAAGACGAGTATTTTGTACCGGAAGACAGCGCCATTATGTCGCATCGTTTGTACAACCAGGCTAAGGACGATTTAATCGGGTATCTGGCTAATTCGTCGCACATTCGTCGCCTGCAAAACCTGGGTATTCATAAAGACATTGCCTATTGCCTTCAAAAAGACCTGTACGACGTAGTACCTATCTTAAGAGGCAATGAGCTGGTAAATCTATAAATTTGATGAATGCAAACAATTAATCGCTCATTCGCTCAATCACTAATTCGCTCAATGGTTCTCCCATGAAACTGAAATTCCATATTCTAAAGCTGCAAATGCGGCATACTTTTACCATTGCACATGGCTCGCGAGATGATATCGATGCGTTTATTGTTGAGCTGCAGGATGGCGAACACAGCGGCTATGGTGAAGCCACCCCTATACCCTACTATGGTGTAACCGCCGAGGGTATGAGAGATAAACTAGCCGAATACCAGTCGTTAATTGAGAACTACGATTTGCAGAATCCGGAAGATTTCTGGGCAACCATGTACCCTTACCTGAAAGATAATCCTTTTGCGCACTGTGCCTTAGACATGGCTGCGTGGGACTTGTTTGGTAAAAAACTGGGGCAGCCGCTCTATAAACTCTGGGGATTATCAATTGATAAAGTTCCGTATTCAAACTATACAATCGGTATTGATACCATTGAAATGATGGTATCAAAAATGCAGGAGTTCGATTTCCCGATTTACAAAATCAAGCTGGGTACTGACCACGACGTGGAGATTGTAAAAGAACTCCGCAAGCATACCGATGCCGTTTTCAGGGTAGATGCCAATTGTGCCTGGGGCGTGGAAGAAACCATCAAAAATTCTATTGAATTCAGCAAACTGAACGTAGAGTTTATTGAGCAGCCGATGGCAAAAGGTGAGTACGCATCTATGGAAGAAGTAATGAAGCACTCTGTTTTACCACTGATTGCCGACGAAAGCTGCATCGTGGAAGAAGATGTAAAAAAATGCTTCGGGCGTTTCCACGGCGTAAATGTAAAACTGGCTAAGTGCGGTGGTTTAACACCCGCAAGAAGAATGATAGCCGAAGCCCGTGAGTTAGGCATGAAAGTAATGTGCGGCTGCATGACCGAAACCAGCATTGGTATTTCGGCCATCGGGCAGTTATTGCCGTTATTAGACTACGTAGATATGGATGGCTCTATCCTGATTGCCAACGACCCTGCTACGGGTGTATATCTTGATAAAGGCAAGCCCATCTTCCCGAATGTGAATGGTACGGGGGCGTTGTTGTAAGAATTATTTTTTAAATGATAATGGGTTAAAAAGTCCCGTCAGGGACTACATATCAGTAGAAAATTAATACGTAAAACCCATTCGAAATCCCGTAGGTACGATATGTTAATATATCATCCCTACGGGATTTTGAGCTTATTAAGAGACCTCTTTTCCTACAGATATACTATCACTACGTGATACTTTTCCTGCTAACTTTTCGCGTCAACTAGTCATAAATTATTATGCCAACAGTAGGTTAAAAAGTCCCGTCAGGGACGACATATCAGTAGAAAATTAAGACACAAAAACCATTCAAAGTCCCGTAGGGACGGCATATTAATATATCGTCCCTACGGGATTTCGAGCTTATTAGGAGACCTCTTTTTCTACAGATATACTATCACTACGTGATACTTTTCCTGCTATCATTTCGCGTCAACTAGTCATAAATTATTATGCCAACAGTAAGTTAAAAAGCCCCGTCAGGGACGACATATCAGTTGAAAATTAAGACGCAAAACCCATTCAAAGTCCCGTAGGGACGGCATATTAATATATCGTCCCTACGGGACTTCACAATTTTGCTAGAGGGCTCTTATCTACAGATATACTATCACTACGTGATACTTTTATCGAACTTATAAATATTTACTAATGGAATTATCTGAAACAAGAAAGGGTGTCTCGAATAATCGTGACACCCTTTCCTGCTATTTAATCTATCTCTTACTTGCCAAAATCTGTTTCCAGTTTATTTAAGTCAGCATCAGACACCTCGCCAGATGTTACTACCACTCTGTAACGGAAGGTAGTAGATTGTTTCGGTGCCAATGTCAGATTCAATGTCTCTTTACCGTTTGAGAATACTTTTTGTCCCAATGGATTCACCGAGAAAAGACCATACCCACGTGAATGCCAGTAAGCCGGGTACCCCGGATTTTTAGGGTGGTCAATAATGGCTACCGATATTTTCTCGTCGCCAATCTGGCCTCTCAGGTTTACCCACTCCGAGCGTTTTGCCCAGGTCGCTTCTCCTTCGATACCTTCTTTGTTCTGATAGCTTCCTACAATACCCTTGTTGTCTAGCACAGGCACTTTAGTAGCCACACCACTGGCATCAGTAAATACCTCAGGCTTGTTTGATGGGTGTTCCAGTTCTCTGGCTACGCGAATCGCAAATAAACCGTCTTTCACATCTTTAAACACCACCTCTTTATCAGCAGCTGTAAGTGTGGTAGCTCTGTCTATAATCCGTTGGTTACCTGTACCCTGAAAAGTATAAGTAGTTTCTTCTGTCAGCATTACTTTGCCCTCTTTATCCAGCCAGTTGGCAGTTACTACCAATATACCTTTTTTACCTGATTTTACTGATTTGATACCCGTATGCACAATAGTACCATAAGTACCCTTGGCGCTAGGCGGTGTGTTAGAGTTATTCCAGAAATCATGGCCGTTTACGTCTTCGTAGTTCAACCAGATACCTACATGGTGTGGATGGTCAACTCTTTCGCCCGGACGAGGGTCCAGCGGCCAGCCACGGGTAATCAATGTTCCTTTTGAGGTATAAACCGGATATAAAACAGCTTTTTTGAGTACATCCGGACCCGGATAGAAATAAGAAGTAAATGGTTTGCCGTCTATCAGTACATTTACTTTCTTGCCTGCATCGTCTCGTACAAGCTTCACATCTTTGGTTTGAGCAAAAAGCATTGCCGGACTCAACAGTAATAACAACAATAATTTTTTCATGAGTATATCGGATTGAAATAATGATAGAGCAAATTAAGCAAGCATTTGCTAATGTCTCTACCCATATATTAGCTTTTTATTATATTTTTTTGACTTTAAATAAGCCATTTGCTCAATGCGGTAGTTTTTCTCTGATTAAACCGTAAAACCAGGTTCCGGCCAGTGCGCTTAATAAAGTAACAATAAACACGGTAACTCCAGTACCTATCTGCGCATAAATAGGGCCCGGGCAAGCCCCTGTTAACGCCCAGCCAAAGCCAAAGAGCAAACCGCCAAATATCTGCCCTTTGCTGAAAGGCTTCGGGTCTAGTTTAATGGATTCGCCGCTAAGGCTTTTTATATTTAATCTTTTAATAATCTGTACAGATATGGCACCCACCACTACAGCTGTGCCTATTACGCCGTACATGTGAAAAGATTCAAGCCGGAACATCTCCTGAATGCGGAACCACGAAATAACCTCGGCCTTAACCAGCACAATGCCAAAGCCCATCCCAAACACAAGGTATTTCAGCAAACTGGCAGGGGTAATTTTCCTGGGAGCCTCTTCTGCCAGATTCTGTGTTTCAAAATCTAACTGGTCTATATCTTTAATATCTTTCATGTTGCTCATTTTAAATAGGGTATTACAAACCAGGTAACTATAAAACCACCTGCCATAAAACAGATAGTGGCTATAAGCGAGGGCAATTGCAGATTAGACAAACCCATAATAGAATGCCCCGAAGTACAACCACCTGCATAGCGGGTGCCAAAACCTACCAGAAAGCCCCCTACTACCATAAATATGAATCCGCGAATGGTCAGTAGGTTTTCCCAGCTGAACAAATCGGTGGGTACCAGAGCGCCGTACTCCTGAATACCAATAGATTGCAGATAAGCACGGGTGCTGTCGGCTATTTTTACAGGTTCAGGGTTAGTAAGCAGATGCGCCGCTATCCAGCCACCGATAACTACACCGGCTACAAAAACCAGATTCCAGCTTTCTTTCTTCCAGTCATAATTAAAGTAAGGAATTTTAGCGGGCAGAATAGCTGCACAGATATGCCGCATAGACGACGAGATTCCGAAAGCCTTATTGCCGGCTACTAAGAGCAAAGGGACAAAAAGACCTATAATGACACCGGCTACTGACCAATGCCAGGGCTGTTTGAGAAGTTCGAGCATATTACAATAGTTTTATGCACAAACCTACAAAATAATCTACTACAATTATAGACTACTTATTGATTAGTTTATGCTAATAAACTACCGGCATGATAATACAATGAGTTTAAAGCCTTATGTTTTCTCTCTGATACCCAGAAAAGGAACCCAGTTCTCCTCTATGGAGCCTGCGAAATCGCGGAGGAACATAATAAATGAGGGCTTGTAGGGTCTTCGGGAGAGAGAGAGGTTTGCTTCTTCAGGGGAAAGGTCGCCTTTTCGGGAGTTGCAACGGCGACAGGCGGTTACCAGGTTATCCCAGTTTGTTTTTCCGCCTTTTGATTTAGGTGTCAGGTGGTCGAGGGTGAGGTCTTCGTGGCTTCCGCAGTACACACATTTGTTACCGTCCCGCCTGAATACATTCTGCCTGCTGAGCATCACACCTTTGAACGGTAAACTTACGTAACGGTGAAGCCTGATAACTGAGGGGAGCGGATAAGTGCTACTGACGGTCCGGAGGTAGCCCCGCTGGGAGTCTGATACCAGTTCAGCTTTGTTGAGGTACACTAACGAAAAAGCTTTGGGAACGGTACAGATACTTAATGCACTATAGTCGGCATTCAAAACTAAAACTTTCCTGCCCATATAACTATTAAGATTAAAAGTTCAATTCGCAAGGCAATATAGTTCATAAATTTTAAATTTACAATAGCAAGATTTTCAGGAAATTGTTTTTTCGTTAGTCTGAAAACCTCTATTTTGGAGAATGTTTTCAGAGCGGTTGCTAACGCGGTGTTTTGGTATACCGCACGAATACAAAAATATTTTTTTACACATAAGCCAAGGAATATGCCGGTAGGTAAAGGGAAATTATTAATTGCTGAACCGTTTTTAGGTGACCCCAATTTTGAACGGAGCGTTGTGCTATTGTGTGAACATAACGCGCAGGGGTCTTTCGGGCTGGTACTGAACCAGACCACTAACCTGAAACTGGACGACGTAATGGAGAATATTTACGGAGACCTGCCTTTGTTTCTGGGTGGCCCCGTTGAACAGAACACTTTGCACTTTATTCATCGCCTTGGTGATGAAATTGAAGGGGCTGTTTCGCTGGGTGGAGGTATCTACTGGTCAGGAGATTTTGAAAGCGTGAAAACACTGATTAACATCGGTAAAATTACAGAAAAAGACATTCGCCTTTTTGTAGGATATTCGGGGTGGTCGGCCGGGCAACTGGATGACGAAATGAAGCGCGATTCATGGATTGTTACAGAAACCAATGCCCATTTTATTTTTGATACCCCGGCAGACCAGTTCTGGCGTTCGGTGCTAAAAAACATGGGTGGCGAATACAAGGTGTTATCTAACTACCCAACAGACCCAAGGCTGAATTAATGGCAGATATACTTTTCTAAATATGATATCTGATTCAGTTAAAATCTATGTTAAGAAAATAACTCCGGAAAAAACATCCGGAGTTATCTCAACATTTAACCATCTAAACCTCGGTCAGTTGGGAAGCTTATCTTTCAAAAAACCATACACCCAGGTACCTGCCACTGCACTGGCCAATGTAACAAGTACCACAACAAAGCCACTCCCTATCTGAGCAAAAAGCGGGCCCGGACAGGCGCCCGTTAGTGCCCAACCCAACCCGAAAATCAAACCGCCGTAAATCTGGCCTTTCTGGAATTTCTTGGGGTGGAAAATCACCTCTTCTCCATTCATAGTTTTAATGTTGTATTTTTTTATCAGATAGACAGATACCATACCTACCAGAATGGCGCTACCTATTACGCCATACATGTGGAAGCTCTGAAACCTGAACATCTCCTGAATACGAAACCAGGAAATGATTTCGGCCTTCACAAAAACAATACCGAAGGCTATGCCTACCACCAGATATTTCAGGTTTTCCAAAGGGCCTTCGGCTCTTTTCATATCGTTAGGGGCTTCACATATAAAGGGTTCCCCGCTTATTTCAATCTGCTCTTTAGTGGTTTTCATTGAAGTACAAAGTGGTTTTAATGCTTAAACAAGTTTTAAAATATGTGGAAGAACGAGGTGCGTCATAAAAATGCCCCCAGCCATAAAACAGCAGGTAGCCACCAGACTGGGCCATTGCAGATTAGACAACCCCATAATGGCATGGCCGGAAGTACAGCCGCCTGCATAGCGCGTACCAAAACCAACCATAAAACCACCCACCACAAAAAACACAAAGCCTTTTAAGGTAAACAACTCTGCTACTGTAAACAAATCGGCGGGCATTAAACCGCCGAAATCTTTTATGCCGAGCGCTTTAAGGTCTGCTATGGTATTTTCAGACAACACAAAGGCATTCGGATTCTCAAGAAAATGGGTGGCTATCATTCCTCCAAAAAATACCCCCAATACAAAAACCAGATTCCATATTTCGTTTTTCCAGTTGTATTTAAAAAAAGGAATATCTGCCGGAAAACAAGCAGCGCATATATGCCGCAAAGAAGAAGAGATACCAAAAGATTTGTTGCCAATTAATAGCAGTGTGGGTACTGTAAGACCAATAAGCGGCCCGGCAACATACCAGGGCCAGGGTTGGGTAATCAGTTCGAGGATTTCTTTCATAAGGATTTTTTTTAGAATTGGTAATTTGTAATTAAGTTCAGGTGTGTCATATTCACTTTGTTGAATATAAATTTCATGTTCTGGTAGGTTTCACCCGTGGCGTCTTTCCTCATCAATAACAGGCGGGTACTCAGGCCACGCAGGTATTGGCCGAACTTATGGGTAACTGAAAGATTCAACTGGGTGTACGATGGCATTCCGTATTTATTAAGGTTGTAGTTCTTTACATCAGGCAATTGATAATACCCTCCGCTTATTTCCAGACTCAAATCAGACCTTAACTGCAGGGCAGTGTTAATTGAAACAGCAGATAAATCGCCGAAACCATCGTTTCTCTCGCGGGGCATAAAAGTATAGAAGGGTTCTTTGCCCCATTCTCTGGGCATCAGGTATCTGCCCTTGTCAGTAATTCTGGTTACGTTTACGAACCAGCTGAAATTTTTCGCCTGCCGGCCGAACCGACCTGAAAACACCTGCGCACCACCACCGGGCAAGGCGTAAGTTTTGGCCGGGTCGGCATTACCGCCATCGGCCAGCGTATGCTGAAAAACAGCCTGCGCGCCTGCAAACCAGTTAAATCCTGCCTGGGGTACCGACCTCCATTCAACCTGAGCAAAGGCAGTATTCAGTACCTGGTCCAGATAAGTATCCCAAAGTTGTATTTGCCAGTTTTTTCTGGTAAAGGTTAAACCCAGTACACCAATGCCGCGGGTTGTGATGTTATTTTTATAAGCAGAGACCGAGCCGTCAGGGTTTACACCCATCGGATAAACCCCCATACTGTTGCCTACTGAAAACCATTTAATAGTTGAACGAGGTGAAATTTTACCGATGTATTCGGCATGAATAGCCAGATTTTGGGTGGGTTTCCAGTCTGTCACCACAGCTTCTATCAGCGTAGGTTGCATTCTGCCATCCTGCACGTTTAAAAATGGGCTTGACGGGTACTGCCTGCCTGCTGTGATATTCATTTTCCGGCCTGCTCTGAATCTGAGGTAAAGTTCTTCCAGTCGAGTCTGGTCCTTACCGGAGTTCGGGTCTTCTATATTAAAAAGCCCTACTTCATAACGGTTTACCTGCCTGGTTGTGGGGTCTGGTTTCAGCATGTCTGATGCCCACAGGTTAAACTGCGTAAAACCGCTGATGCCCATACTGAAATGTTTGAAAAAAACGGGCGACTCATAACCGATACCTGCACCGGCTGCCCAGGCGAAATAATCGGTCAGCGCCCCCTGATTAACGGTGGCAGAAAAATAATTCCGCGCTCTGCCATAAAGCCTGCCATTTTTAATCAGCTTGTAAGCTATTATTGAAGTATCCGTTTTAATCACAGCCTTCTGCTCCTGCCCTTTTAGCATTTGTACTGGTATAAAAAACAGGCACAGCAGGTAAACCACACTTATTTGCCTCATGTATCAGTAATTAGTATTACAAAACTACATGGCCTGGTTGGGCAGTACCGTGACAAATGTTACATTCTTACAGGAAAAGTAAATAAAAACAGTACCCCGGCTGCGAGATACTGTTCATTACTTATCTAATATATTAAAATTGTCTTGTTAGTGATGAGATGCCTTCCAGTCTTTAATAGGCTTGAAAGGCCCGTATTTATGCTGAACCTCTGAGAACGGGTCGGCATAAGGCCCAAAAGGATGGTCAAAAGGCTTTGCGGCAACTTTGGGCCAGTCATGACTTAAATCTTTGGTTGGTCTGGGCATAGTGTTCACAAAAGCGGCTACATCCCATGCTTCCTCGTCGGTTAGTTGTGGCTTATCAAAAGAAGCCCCCAAAGGCATATTTAACTTTACATAACCGGCAAAGTTTGATATCCGGAATAACCCAGCCCCAACATTATAACTATGTTGCCCCCACAACGGCGGAAAACTATACTCTCTACCGCTTTCGGCCAGCATACCCTCTCCATTTTTCTGGTGGCAGCTGGCGCATTTTTGCTCATACACAGCCTTACCTTTAATGGGGTCTGCTGCGCGGTCAAGCAATTTAAGTTTAAAAATGCCTGTACCTTTGGGTGTGGTTTTATGCGGCACATCAGCGCCTAACCATTTAATATATGCCAGAATTGCCTTCATCTCTTTACTGGTGGAATCAAGCGGATGTCCGTTCAGGCTGCGTTCAAAGCAATCGTTAACCCGCTTTACCTGGTTCTCTTTAGTACCCGAACGTTCTCTGAATCTTGGATAATTGGCTTGTACTCCAAAATAATTATTTCCCCAGGGTTTGGTTCCGGCCTCCAGATGGCAGTTCTGGCAGTTCATCCCGTTTGATATAGCCGCCACGCTGCCCTTAGGCCCCAGATAGGCCGAAGTATGGGCTATCAGTTCACGGCCATACTTAATGCTTTCCTGTTCGTCAACGGCAAGGCGGCTTAATCGCCAGTCGGACGGGGCACTCCACACATTTACAAAATTAGAATCTGACGCAACGTTGGCAGGCTGTTTTGTTTTTGTAAAAGTTCTGTTTGAATGAGGAAAATAAAGCGTATAAATTAATGCGGCAATAGAAACAAAAACAAGCAGAACCGATAAGCGCAGAACCAGCGAAACCCTTCTGATTTGTTTTTGTAAAAGCCTGATATCCATGCTGGGTGTTTTTTGCTGCAAAATAATGATATAAATCTGTACTTAATATGGCTTAGGAAACTTTTCTACAACCCCACAAACTTTACAATAAATATAAACGTCTGCGGGGTTGGGTTCTGTTCTCTCCCTTTAAAGATCCTGCTGTAGAGAACACCGAATTAAACCAGGTTAACAATAGTTTCTTCTATTGCCACTGTATTACCTGTTTTTACCCATTCGTTCATACCACCCGAGTAATTGCTAATGCGCTCAAATCCGTTTTTTTTCAGTATAGAATATCCAATGGTGGCTCTGTCGCCTCCCTGGCAGTAAATCACAACCTCTTTGTCTTTATTCAGCTTATCAAGATTTTGCGGCAGGGTGCCAATAAATACATTTTCGGCGCCAGGTATGTGTCCGGTTTTATATTCAGATGCACCTCTTAAATCAATAAGCTGAATGTCATCATTGCTGGCCATATTCCTGAATTCATCAGTAGTCAGCACATGGCTTACTTCAAGTTCAATACCAAGGCTATTTACATCATTTACATAACCCAGCACGTTATCAAGGCCTATACGCATTAGTTTGCGGGTAAGGTCTTCAATCTGCTTATCTTCAGCCACCAGCATAAATGGCTCCTGATAATTCAAAAAACAGCCCATCCAGGTAGCAAAAGAGTTATTACCCTGAACATTCAGGCTCCCGGGTACGTACCCGGCTGCAAAATCAGCCTTATTGCGGGTATCAATCAGCTGTATTCCTGCAGCCAACCCTTCCAGCACCTGCTCGGCGGTTAACTTTGTCTGTTCGGGTACCGTTGTTAACAAGGGTCTGTCTGTCTTGTTAAGCATTTTCATCATGGCAAAGTACTTAGGAGGTTCAGGCTGGTCAGCCAACAGACTCTCCGAAAAACCTTCGGGGTCTTCAGGGTATTGAAAAGCCCAGTTTCTTATCTTCTCATAGCCTACTGTGGTGCTGGCTACAGCGCCCAAAGCCTTACCACAGGCCGAACCAGCCCCATGCCCTGGCCAAACCTGCACGTAATCAGGCAGTTGCTCAAACTTCTGCAACGACAGATACATTTGTCTGGCACCTGCATCCATAGTACCTTTTAATCCAGCGGCTTTTTCCAGTAAGTCTGGTCTGCCAATATCGCCGACAAAAACAAAATCTCCGGTAAACAGCATAACGGGCGCACTGGAGGCTGGCGTATCTGTCAGAAGAAAACTGATGCTTTCTGGCGTGTGCCCCGGTGTATGCAGCACCTCAAATTTCAGATTGCCTACCTTAATAAGGCTACCGTCTTTCAGCCCTATGTGGTCAAAAGCATATTGCCAGTCGGGGCCGCCTTCATCTGACAGGTACATACCGGCACCGGTAATGGCAGCCAGTTCTCTGGCACCTGAAAGGAAATCGGCATGAATATGCGTTTCAGCAATATGTGTAATTTGCATATTGTTCTGCCGGGCTATTTCAAGGTAGGTATCTACATCTCTTTTGGGGTCAATAACCATTGCCACACCGGCTTTCTGGCAGCCAATAAAATAACTTCCCTGCGCCAGCGATTTGTCGTATATATGTTGAAAAAACATCTTTAGATTAGTTTAATTTTGTTACAAATTTATTATTCATACCTTTTCGTGTCTGTGACTTATATTACGCAAGGCTGTTATTTTAACACCAGCTCTTTTAATAGTATGTAGGTACCCATCAGAAGCACAAACCAGCCAAAGCCTTTCTTTAGTTTTTCGCCTGCAATAAACTTTGAAAGATACGTGCCTGCAAAAATGCCTACTACAGACAAGGCCGTAAATTCGAGCAGAAATGGCCAGTCTACATCCAGATTAGACAGGTCGCCCAGAAAACCAATCAATGATTTCGCCGCGATGATAAGCAATGAAGTACCTACCGCCGACTTCATGGGCAGGTGGGCAAACAATACCAGTGCCGGAATAATCAAAAAACCACCTCCGGCGCCCACCACACCTGTCAGGGTTCCTACTACTGCGCCTTCCAACGCAATCATAAAATAATTAAATCTGATTGCCCCGTCTTCCGCATCTGCCTGCTGTTTTTTATTTTTGATCATAGAATAAGCAGCCGCCAGCATAATAATGGCGAAAAACAGCATTACCCCTAAATTTTTTGAGAGTTCAAAACCACCAACTGCCAGAATAGGGTCTGGTATGGCAGGCACCAGATATTTGCGGGTAAGAAAAACAGTAATGAATGAAGGCACAGCAAAAACCAAAGCGGCCTGATAATTAACCAACTTTTGCTTCATGTAATTGGCCGACCCGATTAATGACGTAGTACCCACTACAAAAAGAGAATACGCCGTTGACAACACAGGGTTTACATGCAGCAGATAAACCAGAACCGGCAGGGTAAGGATGCTCCCGCCACCACCTATCAGGCCCAGGCTTATGCCAATTAATACTGAAGAAGCAAATCCTAAGATTTCTGTAATATTCATTTTGCAATACATTTTAATAACGATTGCAAAACTAGATTTTACCCGGCCGCCAATCCGTGATAATTGTTACATACCCCTGCATATCTGGTTAAATAATTGTTATATTGCCTTATTTGCCTGCAAAAGTCTGTGCAGGGCTATTGTAACCCCACAAATTACCTGCATACAGAAATATTTGTTTGCCCTGCCTTTTTTTGATTACTTTGGGGCCTGTTTCGACTCAAAACCTAAATTTTCTTATGAAAAGAAATATTGTTCTGCTTCTGCTAAGCATACTTACCTGTAATGCTTTTGCACAAAATATTATTCCTAAGCCTGTTGAAATTGAAAGTCTAGCCGGGGTATTTAAAATTACAGCGGCCACAACCATAGGCGCCAGCGATGAAGAAAGCCGTAAAATTGCTGCCATGCTGGCTGCCAAACTAAAAAATGCGGCAGGTTTTGCGCCCGTCATAAAAAAGACCGGGGTCATTCAGTTTAGTATTAACACTACCCCAAATAACAAAATTGGTGACGAAGGCTATACACTACATGCCAGTAGCGCAGGTGTAAAAATTGCGGCCAACAAGCCTGCCGGTTTGTTTTACGGCCTGCAGTCTTTATTACAATTGCTACCTAAAGAGATTGAAAGTAAAACAGTGGTTAAAAACGTAAGCTGGACAGTACCTGGCGTAAAAATCACCGATTATCCGCGTTTCGGATGGCGCGGGTTAATGCTTGACGTAAGCCGTCACTTCTTTCCGAAAGAAGATGTAAAACGCTATATTGATGATATGGTTCGTTACAAATTCAATACCCTGCACTGGCACCTGACCGATGATAACGGCTGGAGAATTGAGATAAAATCATTACCAAAACTAACTGAAGTAGGCGCATGGCGCGTGGAAAGAGCCGGAAGATTTGGCGACAGAAAAGACCCGCAAGACGGCGAACCTGCCACTTATGGGGGCTTTTATACACAGGATGACATCCGAGAGATTATTAAGTATGCGGCAGACCGTGGCGTAACCATTTTGCCCGAGGTAGACGTACCCGGCCATAGCATGGCTGCATTAGCGGCTTATCCTGAGCTTTCGTGCTCTAAAGACCCTAAAACAAAGGTAAACCCGGGCACCAACTTTGCCGAATGGTATGGCGATGGCAAGTTCAGAATGTTTATAGACAACACATTGAACCCCTCAGACGAAAAAGTATATGATTTTCTGGATAAAGTGTTTACCGAAATGGCCGCCTTGTTTCCTAACAAATACATTCATGTAGGTGGCGACGAATGTTACAAGGGTTTCTGGGAAAAAGACCCCGGTTGCCAGGCGCTTATGAAAAAAATGGGTATGACCCACGTAGAAGAATTACAAGGCTACTTTATGAAACGGGTAGAAAAAATACTGAACGCCCGTGGCAAACAGCTATTGGGTTGGGATGAAATTCTGGAGGGTGGTATATCGCCAACGGCTACCGTTATGAGCTGGCGTGGTGTAAAAGGTGGTATTGAGGCCGCCAAAATGAAACATAATGTGGTTATGACCCCCACTACCTTTGCATACCTTGATTACATGCAGGGCGATGCCAGCATTGACCCTCCCATCTACGCTTCGTTACGCCTGAGCAAAACCTACAGTTTTGAGCCTGTGCCAGACGAAGTTGATGCCAAATACATTTTAGGCGGGCAAGGTAATTTATGGACAGAGCAGATTCCGACGATCCGTTATGCTGAATATATGACCTACCCGAGAGCCTGGGCGTTGTCTGATATCTACTGGTCGGCAAAAGGAAGTAAAGACTGGGCCAACTTTACAAAACGCATGGAAGCCCATTTTGACAGAGCGGATGTGGCAGAAATGGGGTATTCGAAAGCCGTTTATGATGCTATTATAAATGCAAGCATTAAAGATGGCAAGTTAATGGTTGAGCTGGCCTGTGAAATGCCGGAAATTGACATCTATTACACTACTGACGACACCATGCCGGACAATTTCTCTAAAAAATACACTCAGCCGATTGAAATCGCTGATGCACAGGTAACCTTAAGAATTGTTACTTACAAGAATAAATCAGCAGTTGGACACCTGATTACATTGAAACGAGAAGATTTGTTGAAAAGAGCAGGGAAATAGTTTACAACTGAAATAAAAAAGCGAGGCTTACAATGGATGTATGTCTCGCTTTTTTATTTGCAAACAAATTTAAGGCAAGGTATACCGTAAAGTCTTCCAGCTTGTTTCTCCTGCCTGCTTGGTGGTATTGACAAAAAACTCTTTGTCAGACAACCACCCGAAATTAGCTACGTCAGATATCTGCCATGTTTTATGTGTGTTGAGGTTATATACCCATAAATCCGGATTATTGGCGGCATCACTCGCAAATAGCATGTATTCATCTTTAGGTGAAAACATTACCCATTCAAGGTTATAAGCCCATTCAAAAATCTGTTTTGTCTGTATTTGCCCTTCCTTACTTACAGAAAGCTTCACTAATTCTTTCAATGCACCGCCTGAGTTCAGTTTGTTTCTTAAATGAATAATGCTACTTCCATCGTTAGACCACTTGAAAGAATAAAAACTGTCTGCAGAAAACTGCTTGTTTTCTTTGGTAACCAGATTATAAATATACAATCCGGCTTTATCGTAGTCGGTATATGCCAGCTGCGTGCCATCCGGCGAAAAGTCATAGTTCCAAATTCTTGCACCAGTGGGTAAATTTATTTCTTCAAACTTCTTTGCTGCTATATCATAGAAATCAAAAGCGCGCTCTTTATTTCGGGTGGTTTCCAGAAACAATTGAGTCCCCCGCCCATTAAAACCTTTTACCAGATAACTCTTGGCAGACGTATTCTTAAAAATCACCTGCTTCTGTTTATCTACCCAATTCTGTAAAACAGTCTCTCCTGTATTTATATCTGTATAGGCAAGATACGGGCTGGTGGCAGAACTATTCATATACAAACTTTTGGGCAACTCCAATATTGTATCCTTAGGCTTCAGTGTATTGGTGGTAAACATTATCTGCCTTGCAAAATCAGTTTTCATACCTTTTTTTATACCTTTTACTGAAACATAATAGGTCTGGTCTGGCTTTAAGTTTTCCAGTTTTAGTGTCTCCTCGCTGGTGGTTTTCAGCAATTGCATATTGCTAAGCCCCGAAGAGCCTTCTGAAAGCCAGACCTCGGCGGCATCAAAGGTAGTAGGTACCGGGCCACTCAGGCTCTTAAATGTATAAGCAGTTATGGTAAGTAAAACATCATCGTTTACGTTTCTGGCCAAAACCGCCATATTAGAAATCTTATCGTCAGGCGAAGGTTCATTTTTCTCCCCGCAAGCGCTGGCAATAAAAGCCAGCAGAAATAATAAAGCTATGGTTACTTTTTGCATAAATAAATGGTATTTAAAAACCCTGACTTGCATTTCGGTAAAAGGTTGGAAAACAGTATTAATTAGTCTAAGATTTTTTTATTATGTACTTTTGCAGTTAATAATCAGGAGTTAAGCCTTAAATTTTGGCTTGATTGAACAGAAATACATGGAAAATTCTTTTGAAAAATTTGAGCTGAACCGTCAGTTGCTGAATGCCATTGAAGACAGCGGATATACCACGCCCACACCTATACAGGAAAAGGCCATACCGCTGATAATGAAAGGGCATGATGTACTGGGTATTGCTCAGACGGGCACCGGCAAAACAGCTGCTTATCTTTTGCCAGTGCTAATGAAAATAAAATACGCTCAGGGCCACATGCCCCGCTGCATTATTTTTGCACCCACCCGCGAACTGGTAATACAGATAGATAAGGCAGTGGCAGAACTGGCCAAATATACCGATTTACGCCACACCGCCATTTATGGTGGGCTAGGCCCCAAAACACAGATTGAGACCATCAAGAAAGGCATAGATATAATTGTAGCCACACCGGGCAGATTCATGGATTTGTACCTTCGCGAAGAAATAGGCGTAAAAGAAATAAAAGTAATGGTGCTTGACGAAGCCGATAAGATGATGGACATGGGATTTATGCCACAGATACGCAAAATTCTGGAGGTGATTCCGCGAAAAAGACAGAATCTTTTGTTTTCGGCCACTTTTGCTGATAAAGTTGAGAAACTTTCAGAAGAATTTCTTGAGTTTCCGCTACGGGTAGAGGTTACCCCGCAGGCCACTACAGCAGAAACAGTAAAACAGCGTATGTATGAGGTACCCAATGCACAAACCAAGCTGAATCTGCTTAAATATATCTTTGAAACAGAAGAAGTACAAAAAGCTATCATTTTTACGCGTTCAAAAGAAGTGGCCGACCACGTTTATAATTCAATGGTGCAAAAGATTGTGCCATTCAATAAAATACGTGTCATACATGCCAATAAGGGCCAAAACACCCGTATTAACTCTATGGATGCGTTCCGTGAGGGCAGTGTAAGTGTTTTGGTGGCCACAGACGTGGCAGCAAGAGGAATCGACATTCTGCAGGTATCACATGTTATTAATTTCGATGTGCCCATTATTTATGAAGACTACGTACATCGTATCGGCAGAACCGGGCGTGCCAATCATGTTGGTGAAGCTATAACCTTCCTGACATCTCCGGAAGATTATCACATCAAAAAAATTGAGAAGATAATCCGCATGGAGATTCCGCGCATGCAGATACCTGAAGAGGTAGAAACTCCTGCCACGCCTTTTGATGAACGCCAGAATTATCTCAGAGAAATTGACGACCAACGCAAGAAAGAAGACCCGACCTTTCAGGGGGCATTCCATGAAAAGAAAGTCAGATTCCCAGTTATGAAAAAAAGCAAACCGGCTACATCGGCAAGAAAAAAACACTCGCCGGATAAAAGAAAAAGCACGACAAAAAAATCTGCAAAACGCAGATAATAAAATATTTATATTAACTTGAGTCGCAAAAGTACTGATATATTCAACCTCCTATCATGAATCATTACCTGAACCGACGCGATTTTTTCAAGCTTTGCGGACTGGCAACTGCTGCAACTTTATTACCGGGCCTTACTTACGGCAAAAATGATGAAATTATCATTGGCCATAATACCCATAAATACCGTATCCGGAAAGGTTGGGGTGTGCTGGATGCAGCGCAGAATCCGGTTAACGACTGCCACGAAATGGTGGAAGACGCCAAAGGGCGTCTTATACTTTTAACCAATGAAACCAGAAACAACGTATTGATTTACGACAAATCGGGTAAGTTGCTGGACACCTGGGGAAACTCCTATCCGGGTGGGCATGGGCTGACCATAGGCGGCCAAGGCACCGACCAGTTTTTGCTCATTTGCGATACTGACCGCCACCAGGTAATAAAAACAGACCTGAACGGTAAAGTACTATTTAAAATAGATTATCCGAAAGAAACCGGCGTCTATGACTACCCTACTCAGTTTAAACCAACTGAAACAGCGGTAAATCATGCCAACGGAGATATTTACGTTGTTGACGGCTACGGCCTCAATTACGTAATGCAATATGACGCCAAAGGTAAACTGATACGCCATTGGGGCGGTAAAGACGAGTTTAAATGTAACCACGGGGTAATTGTTGACACCCGCAACAAACAGAAACCCACCTTACTGGTAACATCACGTGTAGAAAACTGCTGGAAACGCTATACCCTTGATGGCAAATATATATCAACCATTGCCCTGCCGGGCACATTTATTTGCCGGCCGGTAATTAAAGGAGATACCCTTTTCGGTGCTGCTTTCCGGTCAACCACAGAGGGCAACGTTAACTCCGGATACATAACAATTTTAGATAAAAACGACAAAGTGGTTTCAACGCCTGGTGGTAGTGAACCTATCTATACCAACGGTAAGCTGGAACCCCAGTTTAAACAAGACCCGTTTAATGTTTTTATGCACCCGCATGATGCTTACATGGACTCTGACGACAACATTTACGTACCGCAGTGGAGTTCTAAAAAAACTTATCCGATCAAACTGGAAAGGGTGTAAGTTTACGACCATTGTATCTGAAAGCGGTTGTCTGGTGTATCAGACAGCCGCTTTTTGCTTTTCTTGAGGTCTTTTTGTCAGGATTACGGCCTGCAAACAGTAGATAACCCAAAACCGCATTTTTAGTGCTACCTTTGCTGCATGAATTATTTCAGAAAACTACTGGACTTACTCCGGATTGAGCGGGAAGAAGACCACAATCAATACATAAAACAAACCGAACAAAGCTCTGCTGCCGACCGTAGAGCCAAAGGGCTATGCTGGTATCCAATTGCTATCAGAGGCATGGAAATGAGCCGGGGAGATTACCTGACCGTTGAAGTTGAGCGAACCACCCATCAGGACATTGCCCACCAACTAAGAACCGGCATGCCGGCCGTGCTTTTCAGTAACTACGATGCCAAAAATGACAAGGTTGAAGGTACAATTGCTTTTCAGCACAATAACAGGCTTAAGATAACGCTCCGCACTGATGAACTGCCCGACTGGAGCCGGGATGGTAAGTTGGGCATTGATGTGCTGTTTGATGACAACAGTTATGACGAAATGCAGGAGGCACTGAAACAGGCATCTGCCATCAGCGAAAAACAAGAGGGCAAGCTGATAGATATACTGATTGGAGAAAAACCGCCTACTTTTCAGACTGAAAAACCTGTTTTTTTGGGTGGAAATCTGAATGAATCGCAACAATCGGCAGTTGAAAAAATATGGCAAGCCAACGAACTGGCCATTGTGCATGGTCCACCCGGCACAGGTAAAACTACTACCCTGGTGCAGGCCATTAAGGCCTTATGGCAAAAAGATCATAAGCCCATTCTGGTAGTAGCGCCCAGCAACACTGCAGTAGATTTACTAAGCGAGAAACTGCATCTGGAAGGCCTGAATGTGCTGCGTGTGGGTAATCCGGCCCGGGTAACCGAGAGACTGATGGCCTTGACGCTCGACAGCAAAATGGCAGAACACAGCCTGATGAAAGAGGCAAAAAAGCTAAAAAAACAAGCGCAGGAATACAAAAACATGGCGCATAAATATAAACGAAACTTCGGAAAAGCCGAACGTGACCAGCGTAAACTACTGTTTGACGAAGCCCATAAGATAATGAAAGAAGTGGGTAATTCAGAGCAGTACATGATTGACGACATTGTTGCCAGGGCTCAGGTAATTACGGCCACCTTAGTTGGGGCAAACAATTACACGGTTAAAAATCTGAAGTACCATACCGTGGTGATTGACGAAGCCGGACAAGCCCTTGAACCCGCCTGCTGGATACCCATTCTGAAAGCGCAAAAAGTAATTCTGGCCGGCGACCATCTTCAGCTTCCACCGACTATCAAATCAAATGAGGCAGCCAGAGGCGGGTTGGCCACTACCCTGCTCGAAAAACTCGTCAGCCTGCATCCGGAGGCTGTGGTGCTGCTGGAAGAACAGTACCGTATGAATGAACAGATTATGGGTTTTTCGTCGAAAGTATTTTATGAAAACCGTCTGAAAGCCAATAGCACTGTGGCAAATCATTTATTGTTTAAAAATGATTTGCCAGTTGTTTTTATAGATACGGCGGGGTGTAGCTTTGATGAAAAACTGGAAGGCACGAGTACCACCAATCCCGACGAGGCCGTGTTTGTGTTCAAACACCTGCATGCACTTGTGGCAGAGTTAAAAAATCAAGGCCATACACCAGAGAAGTTCCCTTCTGTTGCAGTTATATCGCCCTATAAAGAGCAGATTAATCTATTGCAGGCACAGTTAGAAAGCAGCCCCGATTTACAGGATTATAGGGCTAAGATTTCGGTAAATACCATAGACAGTTTTCAGGGGCAGGAACGCGACATTGTGTACATCAGCATGACCCGAAGCAATGCTGAAGGCAGTATCGGGTTCTTATCAGACATCCGCCGGATGAACGTAGCCATGACACGCGCCCGAAAAAAACTGGTAATTGTAGGCGACAGCGCCACGCTGGCTTCGTTTCCGTTCTATGCCGATTTCATTGCCTATACCGAGCAACTGAACACCTACCAAAGCGCCTGGGAATTTATGGATTAAATTTCAACCACAAATTGGCCGTCCGGGTTTTCGGGCAATACCTTATTTACTGCCTCTTTTATTTCCTGTTGCAGTACTTCCAGCAACCGGGTTTTTATAAAGTGGCGGTAGGTAACCAGGCTAATCTCGCGCACAGGCACGGGCGACATAAACTCCCGGATCTGGCTTTTCTTTTTGTCGTCAAAATTGATGATGGCCAGTTCGGGTATTACCGTTATGCCTTTGTTGATTTCTACAATTTTCAACAAAGACTCAATACTCCCGGCCTCATATTCCAGATTCCCCAGGTCGGTATTCTTCTTGCGCAGCTCACACAGGTTCATCATTTGTGAGCGTAAACAATGTCCCTCTTCCAGCAGCCAAAGGCGATTCACATCAATATCCTCAGGTATTATATACTTTTTGTTCAGCGTTTCTTCACTATCCGACACAAAAGCCACCAGTTTTTCATAAAACAACGGATATTCTTTTATACCCTCTGCATTAATGGGTGTGGCCAGAATCCCCACATCTATCTGGTCATTGCTTAGTTGTTCAATTATCTGCCCGGTGTTAAGCTCACTGATACGCACCTTTACCTGCGGATATTTTTTTAGGAGGTCGTATAAAAACAGCGGTAGCAGATAAGGCGCTAGGGTAGGAATTATACCAATTCTCAGTTGGCCCTGCACTTCTTTTTTTACTGCTCTGGCTACTTCTTTCAAGATTCCGGTTTCTCTTAATATTACCTGCGCCTGGGCTATAATCTTTTTGCCGGTATCGGTGGGCACCACGGGTTGCTTGCTGCGGTCGAATATAATTACCTCCAGTTCTTCTTCCAGTTTTTTCACCATCATGCTTAGGGTAGCCTGCGTTACAAAGCACGCCTCGGCCGCTTTCATAAAATGACGGTGCTTATCAACCGCCACTATGTATTCCAATTGTTGTATATTCAACTTAAATAGATTTTATCTATGCAAATATACAAAACATCAACCCTGTTTAACACCTTTGCGCTTCTAAAAATGCAGCTGTTGCTGCGGCTGAAAGGCAGCAAAGCTGGTTTGTCCAAATATGAACAAAGAACTGTCCGTTTTCGGACAGTTAACCACAGGCAAAAAAACATAAAATACTATATATCAACCATTTATATTTATTGGTATAGGGTTTGCAGATGCTTTATTCAAAGACCTGTTCCTTAATACAAAATTATGATAAGAAATTACTTGAAAGTTGCCTGGCGCAATTTATGGAAAAACAAAACATTCAGCCTGCTCAACATTATGGGTCTGGCTTTAGGTATGACCTGCAGCCTGCTTATTATGCTATGGTTGCAGGATGAATTACAAAAAGACAAGTTCCATAAAAACGGTAGCAGGCTTTACCGGGTTATGGAAAACCAGTTTTACGCCGGTGAAGTAGTTACCTACCCTTCCACTCCGGGCATTTTGTCTCAGCATATTACCAAAGACATTCCTGAGATTGAAATGGCCAGCCAGATACTCTGGGAAGAATCTCCACTTTTTACGGTAGGCGATATCTTTGAAAAGGAAAAAGGCCGGTATGTAAACGGCGATTTCCTGAATATGTTCAGTTTTGAACTGGCAACAGGAGATGCCCGCACAGCACTGAAACGCCCCGACGGCGTGGTTATTTCTAAAAGAATTGCAGATAAGTACTTCCCTAATCAGGACCCTATGGGCAAAATCATCCGGGTTGATAACCGTGATGACGTAATGGTAACAGGTGTACTTAAGCAAATTACTGAGCAGTCTTCTCTCAAGTTCGACTTCCTGATGAGCTATGACCGTTGGCTTAAAACTAACGAATGGGCCAAAGAATGGAGTAATAACGGGCCAAGATGTTACGTAATGCTCAACAAAAACGCCGATATCAAAAAGGTTCAGGCCAAAATAAAGGGCTATATCAAAACCAAAAATAAAGACAGTAACGTTGAGTTGTTTCTGCAACCTTATGAAGACGTTTATCTGTACTCTAATTACAAAGCTGGTTTACAAGATGGCGGCCGTATAGACTACGTTAAGATGTTCAGCATTATAGCTGTTTTTATTCTGGTAATTGCCTGCATCAATTTCATGAACCTGGCCACGGCGCGTTCGGTAAAACGGGCTAAAGAGGTAGGCGTACGCAAAGTAGTTGGCGCATTAAGATACTCTCTGATAGGCCAGTTTCTGGGAGAATCGCTAATTATCGCATTTTTAAGCTTGATTTTCGCCATTTTACTGGTATTTCTGATACTCCCGGCGTTTAACACACTTACCGACAAACACCTGAGCCTTAATTTTACCGACCCGCTTTTCCTGCTTATTCTGCTGGGCCTTACCATCATTACGGGTTTAGTAGCTGGTAGTTATCCGGCTTTGTTTATGTCATCGCTCAAACCTGTAGTGGTTCTGAAAGGCAGCCTGAAATTTAAACCCAGCGCTACGTTTTTCAGAAAAGGACTGGTTGTATTTCAGTTTTCACTTTCTATCATGCTTATTGTAGGCATGATGGTGGTGTACCGGCAAATACAATTTATACAAACCAAGAACCTGGGTTTCGACAAAGAAAATCTGATTTTTTCGCCTATTGAAGGAGACCTCCGTGCCAATTTTACGGCCTTCAAGCAGGAGTTACTCAATATGCAGGGCATTAAATCTGTTACCAGCTCGCAGGCGGACCCACTGCAGGTTGGAAGCTCTACGCAGGGGGTGACTTGGCCGGGTAAAGATACCACCAAGACAATCCTGTTCTCGCAGAATCCGGTTTCTTTTGATTATCTGGCAACGATGGGCATAAAATTAAAAGACGGGCGCGATTTCTCACCGTCTTTCAGCACAGATACCTCCAATTATATTATTAATGAAGAGGCAGCAAAAAAAATGGACATGAAAGACCCTGTTGGTAAAGAAATGACCATGTGGGGCAAAAAAGGCACTATTATTGGTTTGGTAAAAAGTTTTCATATCAATTCGCTGCATGAGAGTATTCCACCACTGATTCTTAATTTTCAGAGAGGGAAAGAAAACTGGGGTCAGATAATTGTGCGGGCAGAGGCAGGAAAAACCCGCGAAGCCCTGGCAAGTATGGAAAAAGCCTACAAGAAATTTAATCCGCGCTTTCCGTTTCAGTATTATTTTACTGACCAGGAATTTGCCGACCAGTATAAAGGCGAAAACGTGGTTAGCAAGCTGGCTAATTACTTTGCATTTCTGGCCATTTTTATCTCTTGTCTGGGTTTATTTGGTCTGGCCATGTTTACCGCCGAACAACGCACTAAAGAAATTGGCGTAAGAAAAGTACTGGGCGCAAGTGTATTTAGTATTACAGCTATGCTGTCTAAAGATTTTCTGAAATTAGTGTTTATTGCCGCTTTGATTGCGTTCCCGCTGGCGTGGTATCTGATGAAAAACTGGTTGCAAAAATACGCCTATCGTATTGAAATCCAGTGGTGGTTCTTTTTGGTGGCGGGTTTAGTAGCCGTGGCAATTGCTTTGCTGACTGTCAGCTATCAGTCAATCAAAGCAGCTTTGATGAATCCGATGAAATCTCTTAAATCTGAATAAAAAAAAGCAAATGGCATGTAGCATGGGGCAAAGGGTTTTTCACCTTATGCCCTTTGCCCTTACCCCCCTGCTCCGTTGTCTTCTGCTCTAAACCAAATGAAACAATGGCACATATAGCTGTACCGATTCCGTCGCTTCCGGGTAAGCAGGATATCGAAATCGAAGTAACCATCAATGGTTTAAAACAAGAATTGCATTACAGAGTAGAGCTATTTTATTGGGACGAGTGCGAGTTTCCGATAATTGACCGCGCTGAGTGCATCAGAAACATGCTGGCTAGGTACGACCAGGACTGGACGCTCTATTACATTGGCGCCCCCACAGAAGCGTTTGTGCCTATTACTTTTGTAAAACGAACCGATTTACCATTACAACGAAAACTTGCCGGAGCCGAAATTTGATACAACTTTACCTACCCATCTATCAACCAGATTAAACATAACCCGGTATTGAATTGTGCTGGCAATGGCACCTATACCGGGTTTTATCTTTCTACACGCCATTTCTTTACATCATTATGGTCGGCATCGCCAATTAGAAATCCGTAAGGACGCAGGCTTTCTATAGAATCGAATATCACTTTTATGATGGCCGTTATAGGTAATGCCAGCACAAGGCCAGACAACCCCCATAAGTTGCCAAAAACAATAAGCGCAATAATAGCCGCCATTGAATTGACACTCACCTTTGAGCCCACCACATAAGGTGTAATAAAATTACCCTCAAGAAACTGCACTCCTCCAAACAAAGCCGCTACCCCTAATGCATACCAGGCCGAATCTTTGGTAATTAAAGCAAACACTATGGGCAGTAAAGAACCAATGGCCACGCCAATGTAGGGTATAAGCACTAGTATGGCTGCAAAAAAACCAAAGAAAAAGGCGTGTTCAATACCCATAATAAACAAACCCAGGGTGTTTAGTATGCCAATAATACCAATTACTATAATAAGACCTACCACGTAATTGACAATTACATCTTTCACCTTTTTCAAGACCACGTCTACCCGGTGGTTACTTACCGGCTTTAATGCTTTATAAAAAAACACACGGATGAAGTCGCGATAGAGCAACAATAAAAATATATAAAGCGGAATCAGGGTCAGGTTACCTAACAGCCCGGTGGTTGTTGATAACGTATTGGTAATGATAGAACTATTGTTTTTCAGCAGTTCAGTCAGGTATTTCTGTCCTTCTATCCGCTGCTTGGTTCGGCTGATATGAAAAGTATCACGAATCAACAACTGAAAACTGCGGTACCATTTCTCGGCTTTTTCAGTAAGTTGTGGCAGCACCTCTTCCAAATCTATTATCTGTACGTATATCATATAGCAAAACAGGCAGAAAAATGAAAGGGCAATCAGAATAGACATAAAAATAGCCAGCCAGCGCGGCACCCCGTATTTTTCAAGAAACTGCGATACCGGTAATAAAAGCAGCGCAAACAGCCCCGAAAACGTGAGCGGTATGAGCAAATCTTTCAGGATGTACATACCGTAAATGATAATTACCACCGAAATAAGCACATACGCTAGACGGGTATAAAATGGCTGCTGACGGACCTTCATACAGAGAGGTTAGAAATAAATTGGATACTATTAATTAGGAAACTTTCTCAAACAATCCAAAAATAGCTAACTTGTTTGCGATATTCAAACATTTACAATGAATTAAAAAAATCCGCATATCGATGTTGTTTAAATTTTATATGTTTTTGTTTTCAATGAAAGTGGCGCTTTGCAATTGCTATCCTGAAATTCATAAAAGTGGATTTAATAGGGCCAAAGCCCATTACAAAATAACAAAAACCGGAGAATTAAAGGGAGTAGTGAATGAGAGTTCGGGGCTTACACCTTCTGCTAAACCTGGGCTATACTGGACCCACAACGACAGCGGCGGAAAACCAGAATTATACCTTGTAGATACGAATGGAAATGTATCTGACACCCTGAAAATTACCAATAGTAAAAATGTTGACTGGGAAGACCTTACCCACGATACCCGCGGATACATTTATATAGGCGATTTTGGCAATAACAGCCAGAAACGAAAAGACCTGGGCATTTACAGATTTAAAGATGGCCAGACAGATAAAATAACGTTTCGGTATGCAGACCAGACAGAGTATCCGGCAAAGGAGACGGTGTTTGATTGCGAGGCTTTTTTCTGGTTTAACAACAACCTCTATTTGTTTTCTAAGGATAAATCAAAAAAACATGTATCGAAACTGTATGTAATGCCAGACAAACCCGGCGATTATACAGTAAGCCCCATAGACAGTATTTTTATAAAAACGCAGGTTACCGCTGCTGATGTAAGCCCTGATGGTAAAGAATTTGCACTGCTTACCTATGGCAAAATCTTTACTTTTGAGATTACGAATGGTAAGATTGATTTCTCAAAACCCAAAGGATGTATTAAGTTTGACCGTAAACAGACCGAGGCTATTGCATATAGTAACAATACTGATTTTATTGTTACCAACGAGCAACGCAGTGTTTACACGCTAAGAAAAAAGAAGTAACCCGGTGGCAATTTGACTACCATTCTGGCAGATAGACCATCATTCAAGACTCGCCGCCAGGTCATGTACATTCAACGTACCGAACCTGCTTTTCTGCAAAAAACTTTATTTTTTCTCTGAATATTACTATCTTTGATCTAAAATTATTATGCAGGCATACTTAAATGGAAACCTACGGCAAAATTCTTAACATAGCCATGCCGGTCTTTCTGGCATTGGTTTTATTAGAAAAACTCTATGGATGGGCTATCAGGAAAGAGTCATTCAAAACCATGGATATGCTCTCAAGCATGAGCTCGGGCTTTACCAATATTATTAAAGATGTATTAGGACTAAGCGTTTCTATTATCACTTATGACTACATGGTAAAACACTGGGCTATTTACAAAGTTGAGTCTACCATCTGGGTTTATATCATTGCTTTTGTTGCCTTAGACTTCTCTGGCTACTGGATACACCGCCTGAGCCACCAGATAAATTTCTTCTGGAACAAACACGCCATCCATCATAGCAGTGAAGAGTTCAACCTGGCATGTGCGTTACGGCAAAGTATTTCTTCGTTCGTTAATCTATTTACCGTTTTTCTGCTTCCTGCTGCATTGCTGGGGGTTGACAGCAAAGTAATTGCCATTGTGGCACCCCTGCATTTATTTGCGCAGTTCTGGTATCACACTGTCTATATTGGCAAACTGGGCTTTCTTGAAAAAATCATAGTTACCCCGTCGCACCACCGGGTGCATCATGCCATTAATCCGGAGTATCTGGATAAAAACCATGCGCAGATATTCATTATCTGGGACAAACTCTTTGGCACATTTCAGGAAGAGCTACCCGATATACCCCCGGTTTATGGTATTACAAGACCGGTAAGCACCTGGAACCCGATTAAGATTAATTTTCAGCATTTGTGGTTACTGATGCAGGATGCCTACCATACCGCTAGCTGGCGCGACAAACTGCGAATATGGTTTATGCCTACCGGCTGGAGACCCGCCGACGTAACAGAAAAGTATCCGGTTTTTAAAATTGAAGACCCTTATCATTTTGAAAAATACGCGCCTAAGTCTTCATTGCTGATGCAAACCTGGATCTGGGTGCAGTTCATTTTTACATTTGCGCTCATCAGTTATTTCTTTGCTAACCTGTCTGCCATTGGTAGCCCGGGTATCTTTATTTATGGTGGCTTCGTTTTTCTGATTGTTTTCAGCTATTCAGAGCTGATGGACAGAAACCCTTATGCCTTGCTGTACGAAATCTTTAAAAACCTGGCTGGTCTGTTTATTATTTATTACACCGGCAACTGGTTTGGTATCAGTACGCAGATACCCTGGGCGGTTTATGCCATTTCTGCTTATTTTATATTATCTACATTGGTAACCGCATATTTTGTTTTTTACGACATCCGGAAAGATCTGACAGTTGCCAAAGTAACCTTGCAGGAAGTAGCACAATAGAGAGAGCGCTTTTCTGAACCAAAAAAGAGGGTCTGCAGAATTAAATCTGAGACCCTCTTTTTTGGTTAATTAACAGCTACTTCACACGTTCAAACAACTTTTTGTAGGCGTGTTCATATCCTTGTTTAATTACCTCTCTGATATCGTTTGAGTTGAAATCCGTCAATTCCAGATGAATCGGCTCGTCAGGCCTGATAATATTCAGATTTACTTTTCTGGCCAGTTTAAAAGAACCAATCGTCATATAATTTTCAGCATAGTTTTCGGCCCATTCAATATCACTGTTTTCAAACTGGTTCACAGTTATGTCTTTTACGCGTTCTATAAGGCTCAGAAAATTGCGGTAGTTAAAATGCTCAAGCGGGCGATGCTTGGGGTGCGTAGGTATGCAATAAATTTCAGTGGCGCCATCTTCAATGGCTTTTTTTACGGGTACCACCTCTCTTAGGCCCCCGTCCATATATGCCTCGCGGTGGTCGCCGCCAATTTGTATCGCCGGCATAATAAACGGCAAAGAGCTACTGGCCCGCAGGTAGTCCAGAAAATGTTGTTCCATGGGGTCGGCGTATTTCATGGCTCCGGTATTAATATTTACAGCGCCTACTTTCAGATAAACCGGACTCTTACGCAACAGGTTGGCATCAAGGTATTTTTTGAGTTTATCATGCAACGGATTAGTATCAATCAGGCCATTGAAGCGGCTCATGATGGTATCAATGCCCAATGAGAATCTTGATTTCAGGATACCGATATCGCTTGGGCGGGTTATGTTTTCAAGCCAGAATTTAAGCAGTTTTTTATTGACCAGGTCCCAGTTTATTTCACCTGTTTCAACGTGCTGCCGCCCGGCTTCATTTACCATAAAACTGGCATTAAGTGCACCCGCCGAAATGCCATAAATCATTTCAGGCTTAAACCCGGTTTCTAAAATTGCCTGAATGGCCCCTACCTGCCATGCTCCTTTCAGCGAGCCTCCCCCCAAAACTAATGCCTTCATGAATAGTGGTTAAGTTAATTTAGATAAGCGAATTAGGAAATATTTACTAATTATTCAAATATACCGTACAAAATTAAATTTGGCTATCATTATTATCAGTTTTATATTTGAGCAAATTTTGAATACTATAACATACGCCAATTGTTGTAATCTGAAACCAGATTCAGAAATCTTATTAAAGTAAAACAATTACCATATTTATTTGCATTAAAGCACTAATTATAGTATTATTTACTTAGTTCTGCATTAAAAATCAGGTTTAGGTTGTAACATTGCACTCTAAGAGTAAGCTATCTACTTGCTCAGGTCTAAATGTCTTTAAGTATAAAGCAAATACAGGCTCCGATTGAACAGGAGTTAAAAATTTTCGAGAAGAAATTCCGTCAGTCCATGAAAACTGATGTAATGCTGCTCGACCAGATAATGAGTTATATCGTACACCGTAAAGGCAAGCAGGTACGCCCTATGTTTGTTTTTCTGACGGCCGGTACGTTAGGCCCTATCAGCGAATCTACACACCGTGGAGCAGCCATGATTGAATTGCTTCATACAGCCACCCTGGTACATGATGACGTAGTGGACGACTCAAACTACCGACGTGGATTCTTCTCTATCAATGCGCTCTGGAAAAACAAAATAGCAGTGCTTGTGGGCGACTACCTGCTGTCGCGGGGGTTGCTGCTCAGTGTTAAAAATCAGGATTTTCAGTTGCTTGAAATTATGTCTACGGCCGTAAAAGAAATGAGCGAGGGAGAGCTGTTGCAAATGGAAAAAGCCCGCAGGCTTGATATAACTGAAGACCTTTACTATGACGTTATCCGGCAAAAAACTGCTTCTCTCATAGCTTCCTGCTGTGCCGTTGGGGCTGCTTCTGTGGGTGCAGATGAAACCACAATTGCCCAGGCCAAACTATTGGGAGAAAAAATTGGCATGGCGTTTCAGATAAAAGACGATTTGTTTGACTACGGAGATGCCGAAATCGGTAAACCTACCGGTATAGATATCAAGGAGAAAAAGATGACACTTCCGCTCATTTATGCCCTGAACAATGCCGGTTGGTCTGAAAAACGTAGGATTATAAATCTTGTAAAAAACCATTCTGAAAACCCTAAGAAGGTTGACGAGGTTATTACGTTTGTGAAGCAGTCAGGTGGTATTCATTACACTACCGACATCATGAAACGCTATGTGGCAGAAGCCAAAGAAATACTGTTTACTTTCCCTGAGTCTGTCTACCGCCAGTCATTACATGACCTGATTCAGTTCACCATTGAACGCACCAAGTAAAATTTTCCAATCAAAAGGCATTAATCTTCAATAAAAACAAAATTGATTAAATTTACTGTAAAATTAATTTTTACAATTAATTCGATACATTCAATCAATATATTATTTTCAGAATATTTTTTATTTTCAAAATAAAATGAAAATACATTTATTATTCCCGCTTCTGTTCGTTTTTTCAGCCATTGCATACGGGCAACAATCCATGCAAAAGAGTATAGACGTAAATAAACTGAATGACTACCTACGGCAGCTTCCGGCAACAATAAAAGTATCTATGGTGGCAGAGAGCGTTACAGGGCATAGGTATTTTGCTTTCAGACCTGAAGCAAAAGTACCGGCTGCGAGTGTGATTAAGATACCTGTTCTGATAGAACTGATGGAACAGGCAGGGAAGCAGGAAATAGAACTGACTAAAATTTATAAACTAACCGCGGCAGATAAAACCGGAGGCTCAGGAATTATAGCCGGTATGCCTGATGGCAAGGATTTTACGCTCAGAGAACTGGCTCAGGAGATGATACATTCAAGCGATAACACAGCTACCAATGTGCTGATACGAGAAGTTGGCATGAAAGCAATTAATGATAATTTAATAAGGCTGGGTAGTACGCATACCCGCCTGAACCGTATAATGATGGATACACTGGCCACCAGACAAGGCCGGGAAAACTATGTAAATACGGTAGAAATTAACGATTTGCTTCGTAAAATCTACAACAACAAAGTAGCAACACCGGCTTTGTGTAAAGAAATGCTGGAAATACTGAAAAACTGTGCCGATACCACCACCATACCAAGATACCTGCCCAGGCAGGTGGCCATAGCCCATAAGACAGGAGAATTGAGCTATGTACGTGGAGATGCCGGTATTGTTTATACCGGCAACCCGTTTATATTATCTGTATTTGTTGAAGGTTTTAGCGAAATGAGCCAGGCAGAAAAAATTATAGGTGATTTAGCCCTGATATGCTGGGAAAGCCTGAAATAAAGAACTCAATCCCGTTTTTTGGGTTCATATTTGGGTGGAGCATACAAAAACCCGAATGCCTCGGCGCCCTCTTTGGTATGTACCCTGTGGTGCACATAATGCGCATTAATAATTCTTTTGAGATACTTGTTTTTGGCCACAAACTTTATTTTTACTCTTCTGTGCACGATGATGTCATGAAAAACAAAATAAGCTACGCCATAGCAGGTAACGCCTGCGCCTATCCAGGTAAGGTACCAGAAGTCAGGATTCAAATCGCCATAAATAATGGTTGAAGCAGCCACAATACTAAAAACAATGGCGTAGTAATCGTTTTTTTCAAAAAAACCCTTGTGGTGATTATGGTGGTCTCTGTGCCAGTTCCAGCCGAAGCCGTGCATAATATATTTGTGCGAGAACCAGGCCATAAATTCCATAAAGCAGAAAGTGCCTGCTACAATTGCCACTTTTATTAAAAACATTTTAGTGCGGTTATTTTAGGTTTAAATCTATAAAATTTTCGTTATCGTCTTCTTAACACAAAATTAGCGTCGAATGTTTGAAAAAGCATCCAGAAGATTTATAATTTTGAACCCTGTTCAATCCGTAACACCAATAATATTCTATAAATAAATTTTAAACAATGAAACGTCTTATCTATCTACTACTGTTGTTAAGCCTGCCTGTCTTAGCACAAAAACCACAGAAGGCAGCCACACCTGCCAAACCTAAACTGGTGCTGGGCATTATGGTTGACCAGATGCGCTATGACTACCTGGAGCGTTATTACAGTAAATATGGCAACGGAGGCTTTAAACGACTGATGAATCAGGGCTTTAACTGCCGCAATAACCATTATCATTATGCCAGCACCATAACAGGCCCAGGCCACGCTGCGGTATATACGGGTTCAGTACCGGCCGTGAATGGCATTATAGGCAATGACTGGTATGACCCTTTTCTTAATAAAGTAGTTTATGTGGCCGAAGACACAACGGTAACTGCCGTAGGAACCGACATAGCCGGCACAGAAGGCAAGCGGTCGCCGGTGAATATGAAAACCACAACCATTACCGACCAGTTGCGTCTGGCTACGCAGTTTAAATCTAAAGTAATTGGTATTGCCGCCAAAGACCGTGGAGGTATTCTTCCGGCGGGGCATTCGGCCAATGCGGCTTACTGGTTTGATGGCAAATCGGGCAACTGGATTACGAGTACCTATTACATGAAAGAACTGCCGGAATGGGCAAAAGCGTTTAACGCCAGAAAATTGCCAGACTATTACAAAAGCCAGAAATGGAACACGTTATTCCCGATTGAGCAGTACACTGAAAGCGATGAAGACAATCAGGAATATGAAAACGTAATGAGTGGTGAAAAACTGCCGGTTTTTCCGCATGCTATCAATAATAACAATGCCATTCTTACTTCTCCGTTCGGCAATAACATGACCAAAGAAATAGCTTTGGCTGCATTGAAAAACGAGAAAATGGGCCAGGGCCAATATACCGACTTCCTTTGTGTGAGTTTCTCTTCACCCGACTACGTAGGCCATGCCACCGGAACGCATTCTATTGAAACCGAAGATACCTATCTGCGCCTTGATAAAGACATTGAAGAAATTCTTAATTATCTGGATGCCACGCTAGGCAAAGGCACCTACACGGTTTTTCTGACTGCCGACCACGCTGCGGCTGACATACCGGCTTTTTTACGTAAAAATAAATTGCCCGGTGGTGTTTGGGAAGGCTCAAAAGAAGTAAACTATCTGAATGGCCGCATTACAGAAAAATACGGCCCCGGCAAATGGATATTGTCTACAGATAATTATCAGTTGACCATGAACCGTGAACTGATGAAGAAAAACAATGTAAGCATGAACGATATGTTCAAACTGGTAAAAGAAGAACTGATTTCATTGGGTTCGCCGGTTTATCAGGTGGTTAACTTCCATGATATGGCCAATACGGTTATCCCGCCGTTTTATAAAACACTGGTTGAAAACGTATATAACCCTAAGCGCAGTGGCGATTTTATGATTCTGCTGGAGCCGGGCTGGTTCCATAGCGGAAGCAAAAAGGGCACCACCCATGGCACTATGTGGCAATATGACCGCCACGTACCACTTTTATGGTATGGCTGGAATATACCTGCAGGAGAAACTACCGAACAAACCTATATATCAGACATTGCCGCTACGCTTGCCGCCTTGCTTAAAATTCAGGAGCCGAGCGGTTGTGTGGGTAAGCCTATACAAGCTATATTAAAGAAGTAGGCTGTATAATGGCTGCCATCAGGCAAGCCGGAAAACACTAAACAAAGTAAAAAACGTTTTTCAAGACCACAGGAAGGGTTATCTTTCCGGTCTGGAAAACGTTTTTTCGTTTACAGTACATATAGCCAATGCAACTATTTATTTATTTTGAACATCTATCAATCAACATAACCTCAATAAAATGCGTCCGTATCTATCCTTCATTCTCGTTTTTATATCGTTGGTCTCCTCGGCACAAAAACCCGGCAATTACCTCATTCAGGTAGGGAAACTATATGATGCCGAACATAAGAAGTTCGTTACCAATCAGAAAATACTTATTGAAAACGGCATTATTAAAGATGTAGGCGCTCAGGTAGCTCAAAAGAAACGAACAAAAATCATTAATTTAAGTAACTGCACAGCCACTCCGGGGCTAATTGATATGCACAGCCATTTGTTACTACACCAGAAACAGACGGCTGATGGCATGGTGGAAGGTTCAAAACTGGCAGCGGCAGAACGCCTGAAGCAGGGACAGGAATTTGCGAGACAAAATCTGGAGGCAGGCTTGACAACGCTAAGGGATCTGGGTAATTCAGGGCAATATCTGGACCTTGCACTTAAAAAACAACTAACCGGAACAACCGCACCAACCTTGTACATATCGGGGCCTATTATTAGCCCTCTGGGTGGTCAGTTTGGTAAACTGGCCCCTGCCGACAGTTTTGTTATTAAACAGGAATACAGAGTTGTAAAAGGCGCTGATGATGCACGGGCTGCTGTGCTTGAACACATAAAAATGGGTATAGATGTGATAAAAGTTTGTATGAATACTGATAACCGTGTTTTAGCTCCTGACGAAATTGGTATTATTGTAAAAACTTCGCATGAAAACGGTATTCCTGTAACTGCACATGCTACTTATGACGAATCGGCGCGGGATGCCGTTATGGCGGGTGTCAATGGCATTGAGCATGGCTACGTCTTATCTGACAGCACGCTTGAATTGATGGCTAAACGCGGCACCTATCTGGTGCCGACAGATGTAACCAAAGAGCAGGCCATGATTCTGGTAGATGGCGTGGGTATGAAAGGTAAAGAGGCCGAAAATTATGCTAATAGTTTTCTGAAAAGCGTACATGAAAGGCTGAATCGTGCGGTAAGCAAGGGCGTTACCATTGTAGCAGGCTCTGATTATTACCTCAACATTGATGCCTTACCCCGTGTCAAAGGCGCCGTAGGTGTAATATTATCATATCATGAGGCGGGCATTCCGGTCACTGAAGTATTGCAATATGCCACGGTTAATGCCGCTAAAGCCCTCGGCGCATCTGAAAGCATCGGAGATATAAAAAAAAAGGCATGAAAGCTGATATTGTGTTTTTCAACAGAGATCTTGAAAATGATTTTGCAAGAAGCCTGTATGATGTAGAGATGGTCTTAAAAAATGGGGTTGCGGTATATACAAATCCTGGAAAGCAAAAATCAAAATAAGATTTTAGTACTAATAAAGCCGGGAAAATTAACTCCCGGCTTTAAAAGCTATCATGGCAAGTTATATTTAACATAAAGGCCTTCAGAATGCTCAAACTTGCCATTCTGTACATCGTAATGAGGCTCAACGCGCAACGAAACGTTTAACCCGTCTATCACTTTCCAGTCTCTTACCAATCTCAGAAGCAGAATGCTACGGTAGGCTTCGTACCAGTCTGAATACCCAAATTTACGCGAGTATGACTGGAACAAATCGTTACCCATTGGCGAATTGAAAAAATGCCCGAACCAATAACTTACCCCTACCTGATATTTAGGATTCTGCCAATAGCTGTTCAGATAATAGGCGCTTCCCTGAAAAGGCGACTCATAATAGCTTACATAATAATTGTCGGCTGTCAGTGTTTGTGTCTTGGTTAGTTCTTTCTGTACCCTAACCCCTACTGCACTATTGAAAAGCGTGCGTACCGGCTGAGTTGACTGAATATTCTGCCCGCCCATATGATAGATACTACCCTGTACCAGGCCTTTCAGTTTAAAGCCCTTCACCATTACGCCAGGGCTTATAAAAGACGTGCCACCCCAGATATACTCCTGACGGGTTTGTCCGGGGCTGGTACTTTGTTGCATATCAATCCAGGAATCAAAAAATGTTTCATCTTTTATGTCTGTTTTGCCAATGGTACCTGTCTTATTGTATTTAACCTGTATTCCACGTTCGAGCGGATTAGTAACCAAGCGCTCGAAACTCATCATGGGTTCTATCATCCGGTGGTTAATGTTGGCATCGAGATTACCAATCAGAAACTGCCAGTTATTCTGTTTAATACGCACAGTAAAAGTAGGTTCAAGGTCTTTAAGTCCTTTCGCGCCAAAGTCTTTACGGGCAAATCCGCCCAATTCTAACAGTACTTTTTCATGGGGCTGATAACTTATTCTGGGGTTTATATAAGTACCTAAAAGCGTGTAGCCGTCTGCTATATAATTAAAATACTCGTTGTTTCTCACATAGCTTAACGCCGAAAACCTGAATTGAACTTTTCCAAGTTTAGACCTACTATAAGAATAGGTATCCTCGAGCGATGTTGTATTGGTCTGGGCCTGCAGTTTCAAGGAGATGGCAAGCAAAAATGTCATACAAAAAATTTTCCAATTATAAAATCCTTTCATCATTAAAAAAAACCGTTTATCATTTTTTAAGTGTGTAATATTCATATTTTATATATCTTTGTATTGTAATCAAGCGTAACAAATAAATAAATCCGGCATGATAGAAAGTTTTAAAACAGTCAAAAAACAGCAAAAATACTGATTGTATTTTTTTTATAAAGTTCCTTTAAAAAACTAATCAGCCGTATAGATATACTTTCTTAAAGATAGGAAAGTAAAGAAAAAAAACGGAAAACAGGCATAGCGGGTTAGTTTTAAATTATTAGCAAGACACAAGAGCATAGATTGAGTAAAGCGGGAAAAGGTTGGAAAATATTCATTAGCACCTATTGTTTACAGATAAATATTAACCTTAAAATTATTCCTGAAATGAAAACGCTTAAAATCATCCTTTTTGCTGTAATCGGCATTATTGCTCTTGCGCTTGTTGCGGCTATGTTTGTTAAAGAAGACTACGCAGTAGAAAAAGAAGTGATTATAAACAAACCCAAAGCTGAGGTTTTTAACTATGTAAAGTATCTGAAAAACCAGAACAATTTCAGTGTCTGGGCAAGTATGGACCCTCACATGAAAAAGACCTTTAAGGGAACAGACGGAACCACAGGTTTTGTGTCGGCCTGGCAAAGTAAAAACGAAGATGTAGGTACTGGCGAACAAACCATTATAAATGTAGTAGAAGGCCAAAGAATAGATTATATGCTCCGTTTTATTGAGCCGTTTGAATCAAGCGCCAATGCCTATATGGCTACCGAAAGCGTAGATTCAACACATACCAAAGTAAAATGGGGTTTCTCAGGAAAAATGGAGTATCCAACCAATCTGACGCTTGTTTTTATGAGCATGGACCAGATGATTGGCAAAGACTTTGAAACCGGACTGAATAATCTGAAAGGCATACTGGAGAAATAAGTTCAAGCTGAATATTAATAGCAAAACCCAAATTTGTGAATAAAATTATGAAAACTGCATTGAGCAAAAAACAAAACCGTTTCTACTGTTTCGACCTGCTGAAAATGGCGAGACAGCAGGAAGCCGACAAAAAAATCAAAGATGTGTTGATAGTGTCGGATTTATTAGCAAATTTTCAGCGGTTAATTGAGGAAAAATGCATACCGCCTGCACTCAATGCACCCAAGAAATAATTTATTAGTCTGACAACTTAGTATATAATTTTCAATAACAATAAATAATGGCAGCAGAAAAAGAAAACAACAGCGACAAATTGAAGATTCTCCAGACGACCATGGAGAAAATAGATAAAACCTTTGGTAAAGGTACAATTATGCGCCTGAGCGATACTAAAGTTTTAGAGATTCCATCTATTTCTACAGGTTCTCTTGGCCTTGACCTTGCCCTGGGCGTGAATGGTTTTCCGAAAGGACGTATCATTGAAATTTATGGGCCTGAATCATCAGGTAAAACAACCCTTGCCATGCAGGCAATTGCCGAAGCTCAAAAAAGCGGTGGCATCGCAGCCTTTATTGATGCAGAGCATGCGTTCGACCGAGTTTATGCACAGAAACTGGGCATTGATACCAAAAACCTGCTTATCTCTCAGCCAGATTACGGCGAGCAGGCATTGGAAATTGCCGAACACCTGATTAGCTCAGGCGCAATTGATATTTGCGTGATTGACTCAGTAGCGGCTTTGGTGCCTAAAGCGGAGTTGGAAGGAGAAATGGGCGACAGCAAGATGGGTCTGCAGGCACGTATGATGTCTCAAGCCATGCGTAAACTGACAGGTACCATTAATAAAACGGGCTGTTGCTGCATATTCATCAACCAGTTGCGTGATAAAATCGGTGTTATGTTCGGTAACCCTGAAACAACCACCGGTGGTAACGCACTTAAATTTTATGCTTCGGTAAGGATTGATATCCGCCGTATAGGAGCCATAAAAGACGGCGACGAAGTGCTAGGTAACCGCACAAGAGTGAAAGTGGTGAAAAACAAAGTGGCGCCACCCTTTAAAGTAGTTGAATTTGATATTCTTTACGGCCAGGGGGTTTCTAAAGCAGGCGAAATACTTGACCTTGCCGTAGACCTGGAAATTGTTAAAAAAGCAGGATCATGGTTCTCTTATAATGGCAGTAAATTAGGCCAGGGTCGCGACGGCGTAAGAGATATGCTGAAAGATAACCCTGAGCTATTGGCTGAGCTGGAAGAGAAAATCAAGGCAACTGTAGCCGTTGACGCTGATGCATTGATGGACACCAAACCCGGCGACCAGGATGGTTTAGTTGATAAAGACGAATAGTATTTGTCTATTACTATATTTTTCAAGAAGACTGCCCTGAAGGGTGGTCTTTTTTTGTTGATAAGCCATAAGAATTATGGTTGAAAACCATCCAGCACCTTATATTCTCCGGGTTTTAAATAGCCAAGTGCAAGGTAACCAATCCTAACCCGTACCAGTTTCAGCACGGCATAATGTAGTTTATAACACATACGGCGTATCTGGCGGTTCAGGCCCTGAACGAGTATGATTCTGAAAGTATAATCATCCAGTTTTTCTACTGTGCAAGGCAAGGTCATTTTACCCATAATATTGATACCCTTACTCATTGTGTCGAGAAAATAGCCGTCAATTTCTTTATCTACTGTTACTATATATTCTTTTTCAGTTTTGTTTTCGTTCCGCAGCACTTTGTCATAAAGTGTGCCATCGTTGGTAAGTAGCAATAGCCCCTCCGATTCCTTGTCAAGCCTGCCAACCGGAAAAAGATCCTCTTCAAAGGGCAGAATGTTTTTCAGGTTATCGGGTATCTCTGTATTAAGTGTAGTTTCTATGCCTCTGGGTTTGTAGAATGCTATGTAGATGAGCTTCTTTCCTTCTTTCAGTACTTCATTATTATAAACCACTTCATCGGTCTGGCTTAATTCTACATTGGTTCTCACAGCCTCGCCGTTAAGCAAGACATGGCCGGAAAGAATAATTTGCAAGGCCTGCCGGTTAGAAACCTGTAATTTTTTAACCAACAGATACTGAAGCCTGTTTCTGAAAGTCATGAGTTATCAGGCAATTTCGGTTCTACCATAACTACCTCTTCTTTTTCTACAATAACCTGCCCTTCGGCTAAATCTTTGGTTTTGCGTACAAATTTCTTTTGGGTAAGTATCACAGGTGCCAGGGTCTCATTACGCCTTTTAGAATAATAGGCAGCCAGAGAGGCCGCGGCTTCTTTCACAGAATTCGGAATCTTTTTACCTGATTTATATTTTACCAAAACATGAGACCCCTGCGCATCTCTCGCATGCAGCCAAAGGTCTTCTTTATAGGCATATTGTTGGGTAAGCAAATCGTTGTTTTTAGCGTTACGGCCTACCAATATTTCAAAACCTTCTACCTCAAACCGCTTGAATAAATCTTTGTAAGATATCGCCTGTGTAGTATTACGGCTGAGCTTATTGGTTTTCAGATAAGTACGCAGGGCTTTCAGGTGTTCGGCTTCTTCAATTTTTTCAATGTGCAGGTTGAGACTTTTCAACAGTTCTTCACGGTTTTCAATGTTCTCCATGATTTTCTCAATCTCTATTTTCTCATTTTTAGCCTTGCGATAAAAATTTTCAGCGTTTTTTTGAGGCGTTAAATCCGCTCTCAGTTTAATGCTAATATCCTGATTGCGATAAAAATCAAAAAGATCGGCTTTTTCTGCCCGTTCAGGTATTTGATGCAGATTGGCCATTAAAATATGGCCTATTTCTTCATTCTTGATGGCCGAGTCAATCGTCTCCAGTCTTTGGTAAGCATCTTTCAGATATAGCTCTGTTTGCTTTTTCTCTTTATTCAGTTTCCGGAGTATATCGGCCTTTTCTTTGTCAAGCGTACTTACTTTGTTGTATTGAACATAAAAAGCATTGATGGCTTCCATGGGTTCCTGAAACTCCTGCAGTACCTCTCCCATTGGTAAAAGTGAGAGGTGGATTTCATGCTGCCAGCGTATGAGATAATAGCTTGGATACTCCAGTTGATACACCACCTTTTGTATGCGCTCCCAGGTCAGTGGTTCCTGTTCAAGATGGGCATTTACGAGTTTCCCAAAAGTTGGAAACAACTTTCTGTGATCCTGATTATTAGCCATAAAAGCCTCATGCGACTGGTCGATTGAACGGTCAAGTGATTGAATGTCCAGGTTTTTGTCGGCTACAATACGGCTATGAAACAGGTCTATTACCTCGCCGTTACTGAACAGAATAATATTTGAACGGTTGCCGTACATCTTGAAAACCAACGAAAAACCCTGCTCAAAATCAATGGCAAAGCAGCGCTCGTTCAGAAACTGCCGCACGCCTGCTACTTCTAAATCAAGAAGCTGGCTAAACAAATCAATGCTGTTTTTTCTGGCTCTCTCAAACTGGTCGGTAAAATAAAGGCAAGAGAAATCGGGAAAGACAACAGCTTTTATATAAAACTCTTTATAATTCTTCTTTTTTCCGCGGGCAGCAGCAAAGCCCAAAACGAGTTCGTCTTTCTCCTGACTGAAACACTCCATCAATTTCAATCCACTGATTTTTGTTTCAATCTGCCTGGTAAGCTGCCTTAAGAAATAATAATTATTTTGCACAATTCATTAGTATTTAGGAGGCAAAGGTAGTTTAAAATACCGAAATAAGCATTTCTGCCACTATATTGGTATTGGCGCATAGCCATTCTATAAAACTTTATCGTTATTATGCCTTTTGTTTTAGACCATTAAAAGTGTAACTTTGACAATTAAAATTCAATCTAAAATTTAACATGCTACTCCTCGGAATTGACATCGGTACTTCTTCCATTAAGGCATCAGTCGTAGACGCCGACACCCAACAAGTAATTGCATCTGCTCAGTACCCTGATATTGAGGCGCCAATTTCGTCGCCCCAAGCCGGATGGGCCGAGCAAGACCCTGAAATGTGGTGGAACAACACCGTTGAGGCCATAAAAAGAGTAAGTGCGTCAGGTAGTTTTAATCCGCAGGACATCGGCGCCATAGGAATTGCTTACCAGATGCACGGGCTGGTAATGGTTGATAAAAATAAAAATGTTTTAAGACCGTCTATCATCTGGTGCGACAGCCGTGCCGTTCAGATTGGAGAAAAGGCATTTAGTGACATAGGTGAAGAAAAGTGCCTGAACCAACTGCTGAATTCTCCGGGCAATTTTACGGCATCAAAATTGGCATGGGTAAAAGCCAATGAACCGCACATTTTTGAGCAATGCGATAAAATTATGCTGCCGGGCGATTACATAGCCATGAAACTGACTGATGAAATTACATCTTCTAACTCAGGCTTGTCGGAAGGTATCTTCTGGGATTTCCGTACCAATGCAGTTTCAAAAGATTTACTGAATTACTATGGCTTTGATGAAAGCATTATACCGGATATTAAACCGGTTTTCAGCGAGCATGGCAAAGTAACCAACAACATAGCCGATTTATTAGGCATTAAAGCCGAAGTACCGGTAACCTACAAAGCAGGCGACCAACCGAATAACGCGCTTTCACTGGATGTTTTGAATCCGGGCGAAATTGCAGCAACCGCTGGCACCTCAGGGGTGGTGTATGCCGTAAGCGACCAGATTTCATTCGACAGCCAGTCGAGAATCAATTCGTTTGCCCACGTAAACCACCAGATAGGCGGCGAAAACAGAGTGGGTATTCTGCTTTGTATAAATGGTACAGGTATTTTAAACCGCTGGGTAAAAGACAATTTTGGCAAAAACCTGAGCTACCCCGAAATGAACAACCAGGCGGCACAGGTAGCAATTGGCAGTAACGGGCTTCTGGTAATGCCATTCGGCAACGGCGCCGAACGCATGCTGAACAACCGTATACTGGGTGCCTCATTCCATAATCTTGATTTTAACACACATTCGCAGGCGCATATTTTCCGTGCATCGCAAGAAGGAATCGCCTTTTCATTGAACTATGGCTTTGGTATTATGCAGGCCAATGGTGTAGAGCCAAAGGTTATCAGAGCAGGCAAGGCCAATATGTTTTTGAGTGATGTTTTCAGCAATGCATTGGTAAATGTAACCAATACACCAATAGAACTGTATGATACCGATGGCGCCAAAGGCGCGGCACTGGGTGCCGGTTATGGCGTGCAGTATTACAGCACCCCAAAAGAGGCCATGAGTAAACTGATAAAACTGAAAGTAATTGAGCCAACAGCGCAAGATGTTGCCGCTTATCAGAATGTCTATCAGGGTTGGAAAACGATTCTTGAGAAACTAATGCAAAACTAATAGGTACTATAGCCCTTTTTACAGGCTCAATCGGTATAATAATCGGTTGAGCCTGTTTTGTTTGCACCAGCAGGTTAGGGCATTATTAAAAAAATCCTAAAAATTAAACAAATAATAAAATCATCAATTCTTTTTTTTACATTCGCAACGTAAAAAACCAGCTCATAAGCCTTAAAAAGATAAGTTTCTAAAGGCTTTCAAATGAGCTAACCATCTTAAACAAACCATTAACCATATTCCTACCGATACAATTACTAATTCATCTATGATATTCATCAGGTTTATTGTAAGTCTTTTGCTGGCTGCTGGCTTGACTTACGTCTTTAACAATCCTTTAGGCGCTTTACCGGCACTGGGGAAACTATTCAACCCCTTTGAGGGATTCTGGCAAAATGGCGGCACAAAACTTTCGGCTGACGAATTAAAACTGGAAGGTATAAAAGACGAAGTAACCGTTGTTTTCGACGACAACCACGTGCCTCACATTTTTGCACAGAACGAAGATGACCTCTACTTTGCGCAAGGCTATATGGTTGCACAAGACCGCCTCTGGCAAATGGAGTTTTATACGTTGGCTGCTGCCGGTAGACTGACCGAAGTAGTTGGTGACAGAGCCTTACAACTTGACCGCTACAACAGGCGCCTGGGTATGGCAGAAACCGCAAAGAAAATTACCGCAAGCTACAAAAAAGGCGATACCGCACTTACAATTCTGGAAGCATACGCCGCCGGGGTAAACGCATATATCAGGCAATTATCTTACAAAGATTTGCCTGTAGAATACAAAATTATCGGGTATAAGCCGGAAGAATGGGCTCCGTACAAAACAGTTCTGATGCTGATGAACATGCGCAATGTTCTGAACGGCGGAAGCGATGATTTCAGGATGAGCCATGTGCTGGCCAAATATGGTGCCGATGTCGTGAAAGAGCTGTTTCCCAATTACCCCGTAATAGAATCGCCCATTATACCGGTAGGCACCAAGTGGGAGTTTACACCCGTACCGGTACCGCCTGTACCTGCCGATATTGCTGCCAAACCAGAAGAAGAAGGCAAGGTAGCCTATAACATTGCCTCACCAGCACCAGAAATAGGTAGCAACAACTGGGCAGTTGGTGGCAGTAAATCAGCCAGTGGGCTACCTATTTTGGCCAACGATCCGCATTTGCAATTAACCTTGCCTTCTATTTGGTACCAGATACAACTCTCAACCCCCACCATGAATGTCTACGGTGCCTGTTTGCCTGGCGCACCCGGCGTTACTATCGGGTTCAATAAAGACATAGCCTGGGGTGTAACCAATGTGGGCTCTGATGTTATGGATTTTTACCAGATAAAATTCAGGGATAAAACCATGAAAGAATACTGGTATAACGGTGCCTGGAAACCTACAACCACCGTTATTGAAGAGTTTAAAATAAAAGGCAAGGCTGAGCCTTTAAAAGATACCCTTGTTTATACGCATCACGGCCCGATACTCTACAACCATGCCGAAGACAACAGTTTCAGTAAAAACGTACCCATAGGCCACGCCATGAAATGGGTTGGCCATATTGAAGACAATACCGACCTGCTCGGGTTCTATTACCTGAATAAAGCCAAAAACTACGACGACTACCGTAAAGCGCTAACCTACTATAAAGCGCCTGCACAAAACTTTGTTTTTGCCGACAACCACAATGATATTGCCATAACCCCCAATGGAAAACTTCCTTTAAAATGGAAAGAACAGGGCAAGTTTATACTAGACGGCTCAAACCCGGCGCATGACTGGCAGGGATGGATACCGGCAGACCAGAACCCAACAGTTAAAAATCCGCCCCGTGGTTTTGTGAGTTCGGCTAATCAGTTTTCTACAGACCCTACCTATCCATATTATTTAGGCTGGAAATTCGCTCCGGCAGAAAGAGGCCTGCGCATTAATGAACGCCTTACTGCTATGCAACAGGCAACAGTAGACAGTCTGCGTTCGGTACAGAACGACAATTTCAATGTGGAAGCACGCCGGGTATTACCAGATATACTAAAAATACTGTCTGAAGACCCCGCCAATAAAAACAATGTAGCTTATGAAACCCTTGCCAGATGGAACATGAGAAACGATGCTAACGAAATTGGCCCGACCATTTTTGAAAGATGGGTAAAAGAACTGAGAGCATGGGTATGGGAAGATGAGTTTCCGACCAAAAATACAGATGTAATTATGACTCAACCAACCAGAGACCGCACCTGGGACATGATAAAGAACCAGCCCAATGCCAAATGGTTTGATAACGTAACTACTACCGGTAAAGTAGAAACCATGCAGGATATTGTAAGAGGTAGCTTTAAAGCAACAATTGACTCTTTAACTGCTAAACTGGGTCCGTTTGATACCAAAACCTGGGCATGGACCAAAGTAAAAAGTACTGACATTAACCATCTGGGCAGAATAGCCGGCTTTGGCAGACAAGACATACCAAATGGCGGAGGCCCAGGTATTGTAAATGCTACTTCAGAAACCCACGGGCCGTCGTGGAGAATGGTGGTGCAACTAGATAAAGAATGGCCTAAAGCGTATGGGCTATACCCCGGTGGCCAATCTGGTGACCCCGGTAGCCCTTACTACGACAATATGATTGACAAATGGGCTAAAGGCGAGTTGAACGAACTGCTATTTATGAAAAACAAAACTGAAAAGAGCAGTAGAATTGTATCAAGCACTAAAATAACAGCTAAGTAATAGTAAGAGTCGCTATTAGCTTATCATTTAATTATAAAACGAAGTTATCTCATGACATATATCAGAATTCTCGTTATAAGTGCCATTGCACAGTTTTTTCTTCCTTGGTGGGTCATTGCCCCTATCGCCTTTTTGGTAGGCATGTTTACCTCGAAATCAGGTAAAGGAGCATGGCTGGCCGGAGCAGGCGCCATTGCCACATTATGGATAGCTTATGCAGCCTATCTGAACATAACACATGACGGCCTTATGCTCAACAGAATAGGCAATCTATTTGCCGACAACCTCAAATTCCTTAACAGTATACCGTTTTCAGTATCGTTTTTTCTGATTATGGCCCTTATCGGCGGTCTTGTTGGCGGCTTCTCGGCTCTGGCGGGTTATCAGCTCAGGCAGCTAATCAAATAAAAGCCTTTATAGTCAGTCTTAAATAGTTTGGTTTTTCTATCTTTGCAACCTTTATTTGCATAAAATTTATCTAAATACCTTTTTTAATGGCGCCTCAAGCGGTGGTGCATCAAATTAATTTTCTCATGAAAAAACTTTCAGTTTTCGTTCTTTTAGTTTCTGTTATTGCCTGGGGATGCGACAAGTCTGCTTCTACTTCAACAACATCTGGCGGCAAGCAGCCATCTGGCCGTATTGTTTATGTAAATACAGACACCCTGCTAACCAAATATGATTATTACAAAGACATTTTGAAGGCTTCTGAAAATAAAAGATTCCAGTTAGAAAACGATTTAGCTAATAAGGCCCGGTCGTTCCAGAACAAAGTTCAGTTTTTCCAGCAAAGAGCCCAACAAGGCCACATGACACAAGAGCAGGCGCAAACAACACAAATGCAATTGCAACAGGAAGAACAAAACCTGATGGCCTACCGCGACAAAAATGCACAACAACTGGCGCAGGAAGAAGGGAAAAAGACCGAAGATATATTGAACAAAATTCATGAATATCTGAAAGAATTTAACGCCGGCGATAAATATGATATGGTAATTGGTTATTCTAAAGGTGGCGGAGTACTTTACGCCAAAGAAGACCTTGACATAACCAAACTAGTTTTGGAAGGCCTGAATAAAAAATATGCTGACGATAAAAAAAGTGGCAAAATAAGTGTTGAAAAAGACACAACCGCCAAAAAATAATAGCTCGCTAAAAGTACACTAAAGAAAATTATTGAATAAGATGCCGTTAGATCAAACCCCTTATTACGATTACGATAATGATAGCGAAAGCGAAGGGAAAGAAGAAGGGAAAGAGATGTCGTTTCTTGACCACCTCGAAGAACTTCGCTGGCACCTGATTCGCGCTGCTGCAGCTATTGTTTTCTTTATGGTTTTCGCTTTTGTCTATATTGAGGAAATCTACGATACCGTTATTCTGGGCCCTTCTAAAGTTGATTTCTGGACCTACCGGATGATGTGTAAATTAGGGCAGGCTGTAGGAGCCCCGGGCCTGTGTGTAGAAAAACTCCAGTTTAGTTTAATGAGCCGCGAGGTATCCGGCCAGTTTATTATGGCTTTTACCTCGGCTGCTATTATAGGTCTGGTGTTTGCGTTTCCTTATGTTTTCTGGGAAATCTGGCGTTTCATTAAGCCCGGCCTGAAAATGACCGAGCGGAAATCGGCCAGAGGTGCGGTTTTCTATGTAACCTTCCTTTTCTTTTCGGGTGTAATGTTCGGGTATTTTATTGTTTCTCCTTTGGCTATTAACTTTCTGGTTAATTTTCAGATAAGCAAAAGCATTGAGAACCAGTTTGATATCAGTTCTTACATTTCATTGCTGGCTACGCTTACCCTGGCCTGCGGTGTGGCTTTCCAGCTACCAATTGCCATTTTTGTTTTGACCAAGATTGGTATCATAGGGCCTCAGTTTATGAGAACGTATCGCCGCCATGCAGTGGTAGTTATCCTGATTGTGGCAGCGGTTATCACTCCATCGCCTGATATGACCAGCCAGTTACTGGTAGCATTTCCTTTATATATATTGTATGAAGTAAGTATTATTATATCAGCCAGAGAAGAAAAAAGACGTTTAGCCGATCTTGAAAAAGAAAGCGATAAATGATAAATATCTGCTGTAAAAACCAAAAGCCACCTGTTTAATGCAAGTGGCTTTTGGTTTTTATAAATGCCTAAAAGGCTTATGCTGTAAAACCTATCTTGGTATGGGTGCCATCGCAAAAAGGTTTGTTTTCCGAAGCCCCGCAGCGGCACAACGCCGTTACTTTATGCTTTTTGGTCAGGTTTCCTTCCGTATCTTTAATCAATATATTACCATATACCAGCAGGGGGCCATCTTTGGTGGTTTCAATAATGGTTTCGCTGTCAATCTGTTTTTCTTTCTCTCCTACCTCGTTTATAAAATAAGACAAAGCGCCCGAGGGGCATTTGTCTATCTGCTCCATAATTATCTGGCTGGTTTCTTTCTCAGGTGTAACCCATGGACGCTTGCGGGGGTCGAACACATGCGGCAAGCCTTTAAAACATATCGCTGAATGAATACACATGTGCGGTTGCCAGACAACCGTTAATTCTTCATTGGTATAGTGCTTGGTTATTTTCTTTTGTTCTTCCATGAGTTCATTAATTTTAATTCAATATTAAGAAAACTCAGGTAAATTTCAAATCTTACGTATAACCATAAAGCCCTAGCATAAACCTACCTGAATCTATTTTAACCTTAATTAACCTGAAACTAAGAAATTAGTTTCTACCTTTGTAGTATTATTACAAATTAATCTTACCGAAGTACAAATGAAGAACCGGATTGCGGCCTTTTTCTTTTTGATAATGAGCGCCCCTGTGCTAAGCCTGGGGCAGCTCAATATTGAAGGGCGGGTTATTGATGCCTCAGACAAAAAGCCATTGCCCTTTGCCAATGTGTTTATCAGCAATACTACCAAAGGCCAGCAAACAGACGACAAAGGCCGGTTTAAGTTATACAATGTGCCGGGTGGTACTATTGACCTCGTAATCAGTTTTGTAGGTTATAGAACATTTTCATTACAAATTAAAGCCGATACGCTGAAAAGACCCTTGCTGTTACTGTTACAACCAGATGCCATTGAGTTACAGGGTGTAACCATAAAAACAGTTAAAGACGGCTACAAGAAGTATATACATTTGTTTCAGGATGGTTTTATGGGCAAAACCCTTTTCTCGGCTGCCTGCAAACTTAAAAACCCAAAGGCGTTGTCGTTCAGGTTAAGCAATGACGATTCTGAATTGATTATTAAAGCAGATGAACCCCTGATTATAGAAAACAAAGAACTAGGGTATGTAATTAAATACCAGCTGGAAGACTTCAGCTATCATTTCAGGCAACAGTATGTTTCATTTTATGGATACCCTTTCTTTGAAGAAATGCAAACCAAAAGCAATAAAAAGAAGAAAGAGTGGATTGAAAACCGTAACCGCGCCTATTATGGCTCTACGCAACACTTTTTTAAAGCGCTGGTTGATAAACGACTGGTTGAAGAAGGCTATACTATGCACAAGCTGATTAGAGAGCAGAAGAAGACATTTCTTGTACCGATGTTTCCGGAAAAAAGAGACAGCCTGGGTAATATAGTTACAGAGGCATCAAAAGAAAAAATTATCGTAGACTCTGCCGATGTTAAACTTCGCGCCGACCATACGCTTAGTAAACTACCCACCAGCAGTTTTGCCCGCCATGTGCAGTATCTGGTAAAAACACCACTGAAAGAATCAGAGGTAATAAGTCCGTCAGAAGACATATATAAAATAGATTTCAGTAACCATATATATGTTGTTTATAACAAAGAGTATGAAGAACCACAGTTTCTTTCGGCCGGACAAAAAAACATACCTCAGGTATCTATTTTATCTATGCTTGAGCCCCCCGCACTGGTTGAAAAAAACGGCCATTTAATTAACCCGCTCTCCATTATTTTTGAAGGCCGTTGGGGAAATGAAAAAATCGGAGAGCTACTGCCACTTGATTATGTGCCTGAATTACCTTAAGATATCAGATTAACCTATACAGAACCGCCATAAAAAGGCAGATGCTTCACGTTTTAAAAAAACCGGAAGTACCTGCCTTTTCTCCTGTTTTCCTCGCTGGGTCACCCAAAATTGATATGAAACAAATTAAGTAACTTTTCCTGTTCAGGTTTAGAGATATAAATTCTGCTATGAATCGTTTGCGAGAGTTGCGTTTTGAATGATA
>NZ_JANUSD010000020.1:0-87324 GCF_024793945.1 Emticicia fluvialis | reverse complement strand
GATGGCTATCGGGCATAATCTGAGAAAGTGGGCAGCAAAACGCCTGTCTGAACAAGAAAACCAACAAAATTCAGTATCTACCGCTCAAAATAGGACTATTTATGTACTTTTTGAATCTTACCAAGTAAAATATCGCTACGCCGCTTAGTAAAACCCGAATCCTTTCGATCTAAACCAAAAAAAGAAGCTGCCCCTTTTTGGACAGCCACTTTTCACCATTCAACTACCTTACTTGCGCCAATGGAATTTTGTTTTTGTAATTCCAGAAGGCAGAAACATTTACAATTTTCCATTGTCCGTCAATCTTTTCCATCAGGCGTACCTCCTTGCTTTGCAGGTAGTATTGTTTGTTGCGGTCGTTATTGTATTGGTCCCAGGTAAGATGTGCCGCATTGTTACCATAAAACTTAACACGTACGTTTTTTCGTTTCACAATCGGGTGGCTGTGGCCAGCCTCTTCTTTCTCTTTTGGATTCTCCTTTATAGATTTTCCCAGGTTTTTATTGATATTCTCCCAACCTACGCTGGCATCAAAAGTACCGTCGGCATTGCTCCAGGCCTGATAGGCATAGTCTGAATGAGCAAATTTTTCTTGCCAGCAGTTGTAGTCGCGCTTAAAAAAACAATCGGTTTCAGATTCAATTACAGCCATTATTTCTTTTTTTTCGTTCTCGGTGTCCTGAAAACTGTTGGATGAAGAATTGGCTGTCTGGCAGGCATAAGCAAGTGCTGAAATCAGCATGAGCGATAATAAATTCGTTTTCATGGTAGATAATTTAAAGAGTGAAAAAACTCCGTTATAGAAAACTAGCTTAACTGTATCACTACAAAACTCTGGTTTTAATTTAGAAATAATCTATTACAATTCAAAGATATTTTTGATTTATTTTTATAAAACCTAATTCATTCCTCTCAAATTCGTACTGACCAAACTGCAAAATAAATCATTTGCAGTTTGGAAGTGCGCTTACAAAAAATTAGTACATTTGAATAAAACCTTAAAAAAAAGGGCTGATTGATACCAGCTTATCAGAATCTGTAAATTTATGAAACAGCGTTTCACCCTCTTGTGTATTTTGCTACAGTTAACCTGCCTTACTTTAACCCTGGCGCAGGAAAACACACGGACGCTGAAAGGTAAAGTGCTGGAAATGGACAAAACCCCGATAGAATTTGTGAATGTATATGTAAACAATACCTCTATAGGTACTACCACAAAAGCCGATGGCAGTTTTGTACTGAAAATACCAAAGTCTATTCAGAAAATAGAAGTTGTGGTTTCATTTATTGGGTATAATACATTAAAAAAAGTATTGCAGCCAAATGAACTGGTACGGGGTGTCATATTTTTGCTCGAGGGGTCTACTGTGCTGAATGAAGTAAAAGTAACCGCCAAAAGAGACCGCGACTGGAAGAAAAAGTGGAAGATTTTTAAAGACGGTGTACTGGGTGATTCTCAATTCACCAACGACTGCGAGATACAGAATCAGGAGGCAGTAAGACTTGAATACGACAAAGACAAAAACGTAATTGCTACCGCCAGCGAGCCAATTTTTATTGTAAATAAAGGACTGGGATATAAGATTATGTTTCAGATGGAAACGTTTATATCTAACGGGAAGCTGACTTATTTTGCCGGAGACAAATTCTTTGAACACCTGAAACCCAAAGATGATAAACAGGCAAACCGGTGGAAGAAACTAAGAAGCCGTGCCTATAACAACTCTTTAAGAAATTTTCTGGTGTCGCTGGCAAAAAACAAATTATCGGTTAATGGATTTGAGGTTTTTCAGGAGAACAAAATCAGAGAAGGATTATACAGCAGAACAAGCGTGGCAAACGAACTGAAAGAAGGTAACCTTTATAAAACCACTGCCGATAGCCTATGCAGTTATGACAGTCTTTCAAGGCGGTATATTCTGCATTCCAAAAAACCGTTGCTGGTTTTTCTGCTGGATAACTTTAATACAGTACCGGTATTCAGAGATTATCCCTACAAATATTCGCAGATTTCTTTGCCCCTTGACTCGATTGAATTTACCGCCAATGGATGGATTACAAAACCCAATAGTATGGTTGTAACCGACCATTGGGGCAACGAAGGTTTCTCAAATTTACTGCCTGATGATTACGAAGATGAAGTGGTTGTGCCACAGGATGCCTCGCCCGATTTATTAGCCAACCTTTTTGCCGAAAATGACCGGAAATTCTGGTTTGTTAGTGGCAAAGTAACTGCACCGGGAGGCTTGGCAGTTGCCAATGCCGATGTATTTATGAATCATACCAGTACCGGTACAAAAACCAATGCGGAAGGGAAATTCACGCTGAGGGTTCCGGCCACAATCCAGGTATTAGAATTGCTGGTTACAAGCCCCGGATTTCTATTGGCAAAAGAATCATTCAACGCCGGCGACCATACCAGGCTATTGAATATCAACCTTAAACCTGATAATTTTTCTGTTGCCAACGAGAAAAACAGAGATTTTCAAAGAAACTGGAAAACTTTTGAGAAGGCTCTACTCGGCGACCCCGGCATGGATATGGCCCCAACGTTGTTTACTGAAAACTGCGAGATATTGAATCCGGAAGTGGTAAACTTTGCTCAGGAAGAGCCAAAAAAACTGACAGCCCGGGCAACCAGACCACTTATTATACAAAACAATGCGCTTGGTTATAAAATAACTTATCAACTGACTCGCTTTGAAAATAACGGTAAAGAAAACCAGATAACCGGAGATAAATATTTTGAAAAACTAGCACCAAAAGATGATAAACAGAGGGTAAGCTGGGAAAAAAACCAATTAAAGGTTTATCAGGAATCGCTAAAGTATTTCTTTGTATCGTTAAGTCAAAACAAGCTGAAAGAAAATGGTTTTGCAGTTTTTAAAATGCTTAAAATTCAGGACATCTACGATACCTATGTTACGGTTAAGTCTGAAGTGGCCGACAGCTCGTTGGTATCCTGCACCGCCAACGAATTGTGCAAGTTTGACGCCACCGCCAATCGCTTTTATCTGCACTCAGATTATCCGCTTCTGGTGTTTCTTACACACAGAAACGAGCCGCTAAGGCTTACATTTATTGATTACCCTTATAAACGGTCACAAATTATTTTACAGAATTTCTATCTTGAATTTACGGCAGATGGCACCATAACGAATGATAATAACACTGAAATTCGTGATTTTTGGGCTTACAGAGGTTTATCAGGCAGTTTGCCCGATGATTTCAGTCCGGACTTACCCAATGTTAATAGAATTGATTTTGATGCCGCTGACATAATAAGCACTAAGCCTGCGCCAAATGTACAAACTGTCAATCCTGAAATAGTTAATAAACTGGCAGGCAATGGTATTTTGTTTAAGAAAACAACTATTGAAGAAGAAAAAGCCACCGGGTATGGTAGCCTTGCCAACGATTTCAATGTAAAGATACTAGAGCAGGATATGAGCCTTACCATTTTTGATTTATTGAAAAGGATACCCGGCATGATAGTTAAATATGACCCGAACACCGCCACCTACACGGCAGCTTTTTCGAGTGCCATGTCTTTTAAAAGCGCTTTTCAACCCGCGGCTTTGTTATTGGATGGTAATCTGGTAGACAACCCTGAGCGTATAAACACGCTATTAAATTCTATTAATGTGCGCGATATCCAGAGTCTCGGAGCCATGAAATATAGCAGCGCATCTATTTTCGGTGCCAGGGGCGGCAATGGCGTAATTGTGATAACAACCAAAAAGTAAATTAAAAATAGCTTAACCTGCGCCATCATTTATACAGATAATTTTTGTTTTTACCGAATTTTATTCTTCTTTGCCCCTTTCTACGCAAACTGAATGAAATGGAAAACTATAGCATTGTTTTGTTTATTCTGGGTATCATGATAGTTTTATCAGCTGTGGCTACCCGCATAAAAGTTTCGTACCCAATTCTACTTGTAACTGCCGGCATAGGCATTGGTTTTTTGCCCGGTGTGCCAACCGTAGTTATTAACCCCGAAATCATATTCCTGATATTTCTACCTCCTTTACTGTTCGACGCCGCCTTTAATATATCCTATAAAGACCTTCGCAAAAACCTCTCAACCGTAAGCACGCTGGCTATTCCGCTTGTTTTTTTAACCACAACAGCCATAGCTGTCATTGCACATTATCTCATACCCGGTATTGCATGGCCGGTGGCGTTTGCACTTGGGGCCATTTTGTCGCCGCCGGATGCAGTAGCGGCAACCAACGTAACCAAAGGCTTAGGTTTGTCTCACAGAACAATTACTATACTTGAAGGCGAAAGCCTGGTAAATGATGCCTCGGGGCTTATTGCTTTCCGCTTTGCAGTGGCTGCCATTACAGGCACCAGCTTTGTACTCTGGAAAGCCCAGTTGCAGTTTATCTGGGTAGCATTGGGGGGCATATTTGTTGGTATTTGCATTGGCCGCATACTCGCCTTCTTTCTTCTGCGGGTATATCAAAATAATCTCATAGCCATCAGCGCCATTTTGTTATCTCCGTTTATTGCTTATTTGCTTGCCGAAGAATTTCATGTATCTGGTGTGCTTTCTGCGGTAACACTGGGTATAACATTGGCAGTGCATTCAGGCAGGCTGGTTTCAGTTGAAACAAAAAAGCAAAACAAGGCTTTCTGGGACGTAATCATATTTTTGCTCAATGGACTGATTTTCATCCTTATTGGCCTTGAGTTTCCGCATGTTATTAAGAGTATCAATCACACCGATATTATGCCTTACATAGGCTACAGTTTTCTGATTGCCTTCATTATGCTTGTGCTGCGCATTGCCTGGATTTTCGGGCATAGTAATAACTTAAAAAAAGCCATTGATAAACGCACGCAGAATTTGATGGGTTTCAGAACCAGGCTATATGGAGATGAACAAATTGACTGGAGAAATTCATTAATTATAGGCTGGGCTGGTATGCGCGGAATAGTCTCACTGGCATCGGCGCTTTCGCTGCCGTTTGTTCTGCAGGATGGCAGCCCTTTTATGCAAAGAGATGCAGTTATATTTATATCAATTGTAGTTGTACTTATTACGCTTATTGTGCAGGGGCTGACTCTGCCGCTGCTGGTGAAAATTTTAAATAAAACCCAACATAAAACCGACAACCTGACACTATGAAATTATTTATTTGTACCCTACTCATGCTAGCCGGGCTTATTGCCTGCCACTCAACTAAAAACAATACAAAAGGCCAACAGAAAACAGAAACCTGGGTTTTTCTGATGGCCGGGCAATCTAACATGGCCGGCAGAGGGGCAGTTGAAGCCCAGGATACCCTCACTGACGAAAAAATACTAACAATTGATAAAGACAATAATATTATAAAAGCCAAAGAACCTATTCATTTTTATGAACCAAACATGAAAGGGCTTGACTGTGGACTATCTTTTGCCAAAACTCTGCAAAAGAACATTAACAAAAAGGTAACAATTTTATTAATACCCACAGCTGTTGGGGGTAGCTATATAGGCCAGTGGCTTGGCGATTCGGTTCAAAGAAAAGTTCGTTTGTTGACCAATTTCAAAGAAAAAATGGCATTTGCCAAAACAAAAGGCATAGTTAAAGGCATTATCTGGCATCAGGGAGAAAGTGACGCCACTGCCAAGCGAATACCGGTTTATGAACAAAACCTCCGGAAACTATTTGGTATTTTCAGGTCTTATGCTGGCAATGATAAACTACCCATAATTTTAGGCGAACTGGGTTCTTATTCTAAAACACCTGAAAACTGGAGTGCCATTAATGATATTATGAAAAAATACGTGGCATCAGACCCGCATACAGCATTAATCAGTACCGCCGACCTGACCCATAAAGGAGACTTTGTGCATTTCAACTCAGATGGCCAGCGCCAGATGGGCCAAAGATACGCCGAGGCTTATCTGAAATTGAAAAAGTAGTTATTTAACCATTAAAAAAAGCAGGGAGACAATACTCTTCTGGATTCTCCGTCTCCCTGCTTTTTTAAAATAAGGATATTCAATTTCAGAAATTGTCCAGATTAATTATATCAACAGGATTGAGAAGATAAGTAAGGATGTCATTATTTTTGTTTAGCTCAACAATTCTGAATCCACGATAAGACGTACCCCAACTGCCTCCGATGTGCGAGTCAAACATATAAGGTATGCCATCTTTTAACTTTACCCCTTCCTGGTCGTGGTCATGCCCGTTAAAAACCGCTCTTACATTTTTATACTGTTTAAGCAATTCCTGAAACTCCACACAGTCTTTGCCATTGTCTGTCCATTTTACCGGCGTTATATGTACAAAAATAAAAACATTCTTTTTGTCTTTATGCTCTTCCAGTTTGTTTCTGAACCAGCTCACATTCGGGCAAAGGTACTGACCTTTCACGTTAGAAGTAGTACCCAGCAAAAAAGCATTGTTTTTGGATGTAAAATCATAATCGAGCGCCATTTTCCAGGTATTTTCCCAAATCTGCGGTTCAACGCGGTCATGGTTTCCCTGGGTTACATAATAAGGCATTTGCAGGCCGTCAAGCGCTTTTTTTGAAGCAGGCAAAAAATCAGGATTATCATGAATAACGTCGCCGTTAAAAACGCAAAAATCAAGTTTTGATTTTTTATGTTGTGCATTAATCTGGTTTACGGCAGTAGCAAAATACTGTTCAAAGTCGGTCTTGGCTTGTCCGTAGTGGCCGTCTGATGCCACTGCAAATCTTAATTTCGGCTTTTTTGCAAAGGCATCAGCACCCAGTGCCGGTAAGATGCTGCCATCGGCCAATAAGAGTGTTGCCAGAGAAATGTTTTTAATAAAATCGCGGCGTTCCATGAGCAAATAGGTGTTAAGTTTTAGATTTTTCAAAACTACATAAAATATTATTCTTAATTTGAGTGGCCGTATTAAGAATCAGTAAAAAATGGTTCGTATACCAAGCCTAGTTACACGCAAGCCAGACACAGGTTATGACAGAGTTAGAAAGATACATTAATTCTTATTTTGGAGTAGAAGAAGAAGACCTACTGCACATTAGTTCGTTATTTAAACCGCAAACTCTAAAAAAAGGAGACTTTTATCTAAAAACTGGCCGTTATTGTGAAAAAATGAGTTTTGTCAGGTCTGGCCTGATAAGGATTTATGCCACAACCGATGACAGAGAGGTTACCCAGTGGATCTCTACCGCAGGATATTTCACAACAGACCTTGCCAGCTTTGTTTTTGAGAAACCAGCCCGCTGGACTATCCAGGCCCTTACAGACACCGAGCTATTTACCATCAGCAAAGAAGATTACAGCCGTCTTGGCTCGCGGATTCCGAAATGGCACCTGCTTGAAAAACTCTTCATAGCCCGTTGCTTTATTATGTTAGAAGACCGCATCTTCCGGCATCTTTCCATGTCTGCCGAAGAACGTTATCAGTTTTTCTTCGAGCAAAATAAAGAATTATTTAATCAGGTTCCGTTACAATACCTTGCCTCTATGCTGGGCATGACCCCCGAAACTTTCAGCCGTATCAGGCGTAAAACCATTTCTTGATTTTTGTCAAGACCAACAAGGCTTTTGTTACTCAAATTTGCATTATCAAATCAAACAAAACGCCTTATGCAAACTATTTTAGGAGCCAGCGGTGCCATAGGTACCGAACTCGCCAAAGCACTCAAAAACTATACAAATGATATTCGTCTGGTAAGCCGTAATCCGAAGAAAATAAACGATACGGACACCATTCTCTCTGCCGACCTTACTGTAAAAGAAGAGGTTTTCAAAGCCATTAAGGGGTCTGAAATTGTATATCTTACCGTTGGGTTTGAATACAACCTGAAAGTATGGAAAAAGTATTGGATAGCCCTGATGACAAACGTGATTGATGCCTGCATTGAAAACAACGCCAGGCTTGTGTTTTTTGATAGTGTATATATGATAGGCGGCAATAACGTAAAGCACATCACTGAAAATTCTCCGTTCAGCCCTACCAGTAAAAAAGGCGAAATGCGCATGCAGCTCAATAAAATGATATTGAATGCCATTGAAAACCGAAACCTGAAAGCCATTATAGCCCGTGCACCAGATTTTTACGGAGCCGTAAAAGACAGAAGTATGCCTGTTGAACTGATATATAAAAACCTGATTGCCGGCAAAAAAGCACAATGGATGTTCAATGCCAAAGTAAAGCACTCTTTTATATATGTGCCCGATGCCGCCAAAGCTACTGCCCTGCTGGGCAACACTGCTGAAGCCTATAACCAGATATGGAATTTACCGACTGATAAACACAGCCTGACAGGAGAAGAATGGATTGAGTTGTTTGCCCGTGAAATGGGCAAAAGCGCCAGATACCAGTTAATACCTGCATGGGTGGTTTGGGTGACGGGCCTTTTTGTACGTTTTATGAAAGAGATGTATGAAATGCGTTATCAATTCGACAGAGACTATTTTTTCGATAGCAGCAAGTTTGAAAAGTACTTCAAAGTAAAGCCGACGAGTTATCATGATGGTGTAAAGGAAACCCTGGAAATATTGAGACAAAAACCGGTATTTTGATTTTTAATGCTTTGCAATAACTTCAAGGCAGCCATGAAAATGGCTGTTTTTTTTGTACGCTTTCGGACAAACCAACTGTACGATATCGGACACTAAAACGCAATAAATCTAATATTTGAGCGCGTTTAAGGTAGATTTCCATATTGGCATATCATTTGAGATAATCATTAATGTTGCTTAATTTTTAAATGCCTTACAGGTTATTTGACCGGTAATGCGTTTACCCTGTAAATGTTTACTTTCACCCATTCTTCTGCAACATTAATTTATGATAAGCAATTACCTTAAACTCGCAATCAGAAACCTGTTAAAAAACAAGGTGTCGTCATTCATTAACATTGGTGGGCTGGCTGTTGGTATGGCCGTAGCCGTATTGATGTTGTTATGGGTGCAGAACGAACTGAGTTTTGATACCTATCATGAAAAAGCAGATAGGATCAGACAGATAATCACCCATAACAAGGTAAATAAAGAAGACACCTGGCACTGGGCTACTACCCCGCTGCCACTGGCAGCACAGGTGAAACAATTGCCTGAAATTGAATCAGTAACAAGAGTAACCGGAGCATTCTGGAACGGAGCATCTATGAAAACAGGCAACTGGGCCTCAATTGAAAAAAAGGTGGCCTGTGTAGACGAAAACTGGTTTGAGATGTTTGACTATAAACTGGTGGATGGGAATCTGAACGAATTTGGGCAGAATCCAAGAAGTATTATCATGACCGAATCTAAAGCAATGCAAATTTTCGGTTCAACAAAAGCAAGCGGAAAAATCATCAGAATTGATACGCTTGATTATATGGTGAGGGCAGTCTTTAAAGATAACCCTACCAACTCCAGTTTTCAGTATGACTTTATTCTGCCAATGGCAGCTCATTTGTCAAACCCTAATACGTTTGAAAACGAAAACAACTGGAATAACTTTAATTATGAAACTTTTGTATTACTTAAACCCGGTGCCGATGCATCAAAAATTGATCAGAAAGTTACCCGTGTTATTCAATATGCACGCCGGGATGTTAAAACCGGCGAAATAAACAAGGATATTGTATTGGAAGCCGAACCGCTTGCGGCTATTCATACAGACGGTATAGGTAGATTCACCGGTGCACCTCAGGGCAATGCCAAAACAACCTATGTTTTTCTGGTGCTGGCATTTATTATTCTGCTTACTGCCTGTATCAATTACGTCAACCTGGCCACGGCGCGTGCCAGCCTGAGAGCCAAAGAAGTAAGCGTTAAAAAGATTATAGGGGCCGGCTACCGTCAGGTACTCGTTCAGTTTATGGTAGAATCAATTCTGATGTGCCTGGTTGCACTGGCAGCCGCCTTGGGGTTAATTTATGGCCTACTTCCTATATTTAATAATCTGGCCGATAAAAAATTCATAATAGACCTGACCAACATTACCATCTGGCAGGTTTTGGCAGGAACCACCACCATGGCTATTTTATTAACAGGTGTTTACCCGTCTATTCTTCTTTCTTCATTTCAGCCTATCAGAGCCCTGAAAGGTATTAATGTACTTCAATCAAATAACAGTTCTTTCAGAAAAACCATGGTTGTAGTTCAGTTTGTAGTTTCTTCTGTTTTCCTTATTGCCACATTGGTTGTTTTTCAGCAGATTGAGTTTATCAGAAACATGAAATTAGGCTACGAAAAAGCCAATATCTTTGAGTTTACAATTCCATGGAACATCCGTGAAAAGATTGATATTCAAAGCGTAAAAAGCAGATTACTCGCTGAAGCCAGCGTGGAAGGGGTAACTTTAGCCAGCCAGAACATTGTTGAAATAAAAAGTACCCATAGCGGAAGCCTTGACTGGGATGGCCGCCCTGCCGACTTTGAGCCGACAGTAGCGCTGTTTTCAGCTGAATATGATTTTCAGAAACTGTTTGCCCTCAAAATGGCAGATGGCCGGTGGTTTGAACAAAACAACACTGCCGACAACGATAATGTAGTGCTGAATGAAGCAGCCATCAGAAAGTTTAAAATTAAAAATCCGGTTGGTAAGCGTTTTAATCTGCATGGCCGTAAAGGGGTAATTATTGGGGTAGTAAAAGACTTTCATTACAAAAGCATACACGAAAAAATAGAACCGCTGGTGGTTTTTAACAGCACTAACTGGCGAGGCAGCGTTTTTGTGAAACCAACCAAAGGCAAAGAGCAGCAGGCTATCCGCGCTTCAGAAAAAATCTGGTCTGAGTTTATCCCTAACCGCCCATTAGAATACAAATTTCTTAATGAAACCTACAACAACCTTTATAAGACCGAACAGCGCACTGCAACCCTTTTTAACGCTTTTGCCATTGTAGCTGTTGTGGTATCATGTCTCGGACTTTTTGGCCTGGCAGCCTTTGCTGCCGAGCAGCGCACCAAAGAAATTGGTATCCGAAAAGTATTAGGGGCATCGGTAGCAGGCATTACGGTGCTGCTTTCTACCGATTTTCTGAAACTGGTGGGTATTGCATTTATTTGCGCTATACCTCTATCCTATTACTTTATGGATAAATGGTTACAGGACTTCGCATATCACATTACAATTCAATGGTGGTTTTATGCTTGTATTGGTCTGCTAATTTTTGTAATATCAATCGCTACGGTTGGGTATCAATCTATTAAAGCAGCATTGAAGAATCCGGTAAAATCATTGAAGGCAGAGTAAATGCTTCTAAACCTTCCGGGCAACCTATAGTAAGCTGTACATTAGTGTTAAATCTATTAATCCGGAGCTTATCTTGTTTTCAAAAAGGTAATACTCCACAAAGGCAAGTCACCCGTTAGGGGCTAAGAGTCTGATGATACTTAATTATTTCAAAATAGCGTTTAGAAATATCCTTAAACACAAGGGTTATTCATTTATTAATATTTTCGGTCTGGCAACGGGTATGGCCGTGGCCATTTTAATTGGGCTATGGGTTTTTGACGAAGTATCTTTTGATACCTACCATAAAAACCAGAACAGCGTTATGCAGATAATGCAAAACCTCACCAACAATGGTAAAAAAACCACACAACCTTATGTGCCATATCCTTTGGCTGAAGAGCTACGTAAAAGCTACGGAAGCGATTTTAAATCGGTGGCTTTAACAACGGGCGTGGGTTCACATCTGCTCACACTGGGTAACAATAAAATAAGCAAGCAGGGCATTTTTGCTGAACCGCAGTTTGCAGATATGCTAACCCTTAAAATGATAAAAGGCAGCAGCGAAGGCTTGAAAGAACCGGGTTCTGTTATATTATCAGCATCTTTAAGCAGCGTATTTTTTGGCAATGAAGACCCTCTGAACAAAATCATAAAAATCAATAATGAACTAGACGTAAAAGTTACCGGAGTTTACGAAGACCTGCCAGAAAACACAACTTTTCATGACATGGCATTTGTTGCGCCTTGGGCTTTGTACTTCAACAATACCGATTGGATAAAAAAAGAAGATGACCCCTGGCGGCCAAATGCTTTTCAGATTTACGCACAACTTACTGATAAGGCTGATGTTGAGAAGGTATCGTTCAAAATAAAAAATGCTAAGCTCAATAAGGTAAATGAGTATCTGGCCAGAAAAAAGCCCGAATTATTTTTGTTGCCGATGAGCCGCTGGCACCTGTATTCTGAATACAAAGACGGCGTAAATACAGGCGGAAAAATTGAATATGTAAGACTTATTGGTATCATCAGTATTTTTGTACTGATACTGGCTTGTATAAATTTTATGAACCTGAGCACAGCGCGCAGCGAAAAACGGGCCAAAGAAGTGGGAATCCGCAAGGCAATCGGGTCTTTAAGATCGCAGCTGATTGGCCAGTTTCTGAGCGAGTCAATTGTAGTAGTGGGCATGGCATTTATCATTTCTTTGCTTTTGGTTCAGCTTAGTTTAGCTTTTTTTAATGACATTGCTTCCAAGCATCTGACCATTCCGTTTGGCAATATTATTTTCTGGCTTACAGGAATCGCTTTCTGCCTCCTTATCGGGCTTATTTCTGGTAGCTATCCTGCTCTTTATCTTTCTTCGTTTCAACCTATAAAAGTTCTGAAAGGCACATTTAAAGCAGGGCGTTTTGCGGCTGTGCCGCGTAAGGTGCTGGTGGTAGTACAATTTGCGGTATCGGTTACACTCGTAATAGGAACCATCATTGTGTTTAAACAAATACAATATGCCAAAAACCGACCAATAGGTTACAATGCCAACGGGCTGATATCCATCAGTGTTTCAACCCCGGAATTTCATAAACACCAGGAGGCTATCAGAAGAGAGTTGATTCAATCAGGTGCGGTAACTGAAATAGCAGAAGCCAGCAATCCGACTACGGCTTTCTGGGGTACAACAGGCGGTATCGAATGGCGTGGAAAAGACCCGGCCATGACCACCGACCTGCCAATAACCGGAATATCATACAATTATGCACAAGTTATTGGTTGGAAATTTAAAGAAGGACGGAATTTCTCAAAAGATTTCGCCTCAGATTCATCAGCAGTAATCATCAATGAAGCGGCCGCCAGATTTATGGGCTTTACAAAGCCGGTAGGCGAAGTACTGAAATGGTTTGGCCGGCCTGCAACCGTAATTGGCGTAGTACCCGACATGGTGGTAAACTCTCCTTACGAAGCCGCCAACCCTATTGTATATTTTCTTAGCAACACTGCCGAAAGCATTGTTTTAGCCAGAATAAACACCTCTGTAAGTGCATCGGCAGCAGTTGAAAAACTGGAGGCAACTTTTAAGAAATTTAATCCGACTGAACCTTTTGAATACAGATTTGCGGATGAAGACTTCAATAAAAAATTTGCCGATGAAGAAAGAGTAGGTAAAATTGCTACTTCGTTTGCTATTCTGGCAATACTTATCAGCTGTCTGGGTCTTTTTGGCCTGGCATCTTTTATGGCAGAACAAAGAACCAAAGAAATAGGTGTACGAAAAGTACTCGGAGCCACCGTTTTCGGACTTTGGCAATTGCTTTCAAAAGACTTTGTAATGCTGGTAGTTATTTCAATAGTAATAGCGTCTCCTGTTGCCTACTATTTTATGAACCAATGGATTGGCAAATTTTCCGTTAAGACTGATATTTCGTGGTGGGTATTTGCGATAACTGCTTTGGGTGCAGTATTGATAACTTTATTGACAGTGAGTTATCAGGCCATAAAGGCAGCTTTAATGAACCCGGTAAAAACTTTGAAGACAGATTAACGCCCCCCTAGCCCTAAAAGGGTATATGAAAGCGAGAAGGTTAGAAGATGGCCTTCTCGCTTTTTTTTGTTGTTTTAAAATATTTCTCCAAAAAACACCTTAAGGCTTTTCACATTCCAATGTGCTATGTAGTTTTGGATTAAATTTTCATGAACAGATACCTGAACATTTGTGCAATATAGTTGCAAATATGTATCTTTGAACAAAAAACTTTAATGCTAACTTGCCGCAACCTTACATTTGCTTATAATCAACAAAAGCAATTCAGTTTTCCGTCTTTTTCATGTGCCTCGGCCGACACCCTGCTTATACTGGGTAATTCAGGCACCGGCAAAACTACGCTGCTACACCTGCTGGCACTTTTGCTAACCCCCAAAAGTGGGTCTATTCAAATTGACATTCAGGAATTTGCCACTCTAAACCCAAAAGAAGCGGCAAAAATGCGGGCAAGACACCTGGGTATTATTTATCAGAAATCTCATTTTGTGAGTTCGCTCACCGTGCTTGATAATCTCTTGCTGGCTAATTATCTGGCAGATAAAGCGCTGGCCAGAGAGCAGGCTGAAAAACTAGCCAAAAGCCTGGGCTTTTATGAGTTGCTCGATAAAAAAACAACACTGCTGAGCGGTGGCGAGCAGCAACGGGTAAGCATTGCACGTGCTTTAATGAACAGCCCTGAGGTGATACTGGCAGATGAACCCACCTCTAACCTGGATGACGAGAACTGCGAAAAGGTAATTAACCTGCTTGAAAACCAATCAAAAAACATTGGTGCCTCTTTGGTAATTGTAACGCATGACCAACGCCTGAAAGATAAGTTTAATAACAAAATTATATTGAGCTGAGCCAATTAAGGCCTATATCCAATACCCTTTACTAAACAATAAACGATGCTACTCAAAATAAGCTGGAAAAATATACTCGATAAAAAACTGAACAGTTTTTTGTGCGTACTACTCATGACCCTGGGCATAGCCATAATCTCACTGCTATTGCTGCTCGGCAAACAATTACAGGATAAATTTGCCAAAAACATAAGTGGCATTGATATGGTTATAGGCGCTAAAGGCAGCCCTTTGCAACTGATTCTGTCTAGCGTTTACCAGATAGATAACCCAACCGGAAATGTTTATATGAGCGATGTGCAGGAAATTGCACAGAACCCCCTGGTAAAAGAAATGATACCATTATCAATGGGTGACAACTACCGTGGGTACCGGATTGTAGGCACCAACAAAAAATATCTTGAGCATTTTAAAGCAAACTTTGCCACAGGTGCAATCTTCAAAAAAGACCTTGATGTGGTTTTAGGCGCTCAGGTAGCTGCTAATACCGGATTAAAACCCGGTGATACCTTTATAAGCTCTCATGGGCTTGACGCTGAAGGAGAACAACACGGCGACAAGAAATATAAAGTTGTGGGTATTCTTGAATTTAATAACTCTGTTATTGATAACGTTGTACTTACCAGCCTGAGCAGTGTCTGGAACATCCATGACCACGAAGAAGCGCATGCAGAGGGCGAGGCACATGAAGAAGGTGAGGCAGACATGAGCAAAAAAGAAATTACCAGTGCGCTTATCAAGTTCCGTTCGCCTATGGGGCTTATGACCTTGCCGCGTAACATTAACCAGAACTCTAAACTTCAGGCCGCCCTGCCAGCTATTGAGGTAAACCGTTTGTTTGAGCTCCTGGGCATTGGCATGGATGGATTACAGATTTTGGCGGCCGTTATTATGCTTATATCGGGTATCAGCGTTTTTGTTTCGCTTTACAACTCTTTAAAAGAACGCAAATACGAAATGGCGCTGATGCTTTCAATGGGTGCCAGCCGTACACGATTGTTTCTGATGTTATTGCTGGAAGGCGTACTGCTAGCCCTGTTTGGTTTTGCAGCAGGTGTGGTTTTTAGCAGAGCAGGTGTATTATTAATATCAAATAGTATCAGCAAGAAATTCCATTTTGACGTTAGCCAGATTGGCCTTCAAACCGGCGAAATATACCTGTTTATTGGTGCTTTAGCAATTGGCATTCTGGCAGCGGCCCTGCCGTCTGTCAATATTTACAGACTGAATATTTCACGAACACTTGCTGAAGAATAAATTATATTTTAATTTTATACAATAATTTCTGTCTTAGCTCCTTTAATCAGGACAACATCTATAAACTAAATGTCCTTTGTTTATCAAAGGGTATGACAATAAAATGAAAAATCTATCGAAGTACTTCATCATCAACCTTTTCTTTTTAGGCGCGGTTTCATTTGGTTTTGTGGCAGAAGAGCCTACAAAAATTACCTGGGAAACCCTGAGAGACGTAACTTTTAAAAAGAAATGGAGTGCAGAAGAATCAATGTTTGTGCTCTACCCTACTTTTGGCCAGAAAGTAGCCGGCTTGCAGGGAAAAGAAGTAGTGCTAACAGGATATATGATACCTGTTGATGTTGATGCCAACATGTATGTGCTTTCTGCCAACCCTTACAGCTCTTGTTTTTTCTGCGGCCAGGCAGGTCCTGAATCTGTGGTGCAGGTTAAATTCAAAAAAACCACCAAAAGATTTAATACCGACGACAGAATAACAGTAAAAGGTACTTTGAAACTGAATGCCGATGATATTAATGAGTTAAACTACATCATGGCTAATGCTGATTTGATTCAGTAAGTTATGAATCAATATTTTTCAAATGCGCCTGATTCAGCTATCTGGCGCATTTTTTATTGAAAAACAAATTCTAAAAACAGATGCAAAATTTTGTGTGTGCGTTGTACGTTAATGAAGCATCAGATAGTACCAGACGCAAACACATAGCTTTTTTAGCAGGGTAAAATCAGTTTCGGTTGTCTTGTTCAAAAGAGCTATTAAACACTTAAATTCTCACTTATGAAAAAAACACTATTCCTCCTCATTCCTGCCATTATTCTGTCATCAGTAAACCTTGTTCAGGCGCAATATGATAACAACTGGGCTGTAGGTTTCCGTTTAGGAGAGCCACTGGGAGCTAATATCAGAAAGTACTTTCAGGACGGAGCGAGAGCCTTTGATGTAAACGTTGGCACTTACGGACTAGTGTATAATAATAATCGCCGGTATAATAACGGAGAATACAAAACCGCAGGTTTCATGGTACAAGGTATATACCTGTTTCATCAACCCTTGTTTGGTAAAGACTGGGGCCATGTTTATTATGGCTTTGGCGGGCAAATAAACAGCAGAAGGCATTTTCCGGATGCCTGGCGGTTTGAAAGTGTAAAATCGGTCAGCAAAATATCATTAGGGCCAACAGGAACAGCCGGAGCCGAGTTTAAACTACCCAGCCCTGGGCTGGCGTTCTTCATTGATGCCGGTGTTTATGTAGAAGCACTGCCATCGCCATTTTTTCTGAACGGGCAAATTAGTGCCGGTTTGCGTGTTAATATGGTAAAATAGACCAGAAAAGGTGTTAAAGTGCCTTATTTTTTATTTCTTTACATTTTAATACGTGTTACTGATTATTAAACCACGCTTACAGGCTACTTTGTGCTGTAGAATATTATGATTGCTTATCTAGACGGTAAACTGGCTTTCAAAGACCCTACCTTTGTAATTATTGATGTGGCAGGTGTAGGTTATCATGTAAAAATTTCGCTTCAGACCTACGCAGCGTTGCACAATACAGGTGAAAGATGCAAACTGCATACCCTGCTGATAATAAGAGAAGATGCACATACACTCTATGGCTTTTACGACAACGCCGAGAAAGAACTGTTTGAAGACCTCATCAGTGTGTCTGGAATAGGGCCGGGTACAGCCATAATTATGCTTTCATCGCTTTCGTCGGGTGAAATTAAACATGCCATTGTTTCAGAAGATGTACGCACCATTCAAAGCATAAAAGGCATTGGCCTGAAAACCGCCCAAAGAGCCATTATTGAACTGAAAGACAAACTTAAAAAAGAGTCGTTGCTGGGCGGCACCACAGCAAATATATTTGCGCCTGCCAATGCTGCTTTGCGCAGCGAAGCCCTTACGGCATTGGTTACGTTAGGGTTTCAAAGAGCCGCAGCTGAAAAAAGCATTGATGCCATTCTGAAAAAAGAAGGTAACGACCTGACATTAGAACAACTGATTAAACTGGCGCTGAGATAATACCAGACGCAAACTGGCGGCAAAGGTTTTTTTAATGAAAAATATCCATTTTTGCTATGATAGAATTTAACAGGTCTGAACATCTGTGAATAAGAATAAACAAACGCGCAATTTTTTCTGATTTATAACAGACTACAGGTAAGTTTTTAGTCGTTAAATTCAAAATACCTATTGATACTCCCCAAAATTTATGCTCGGACAGCCATTTGGAAAAAATTATATATTCTTTTATTTTTTTGTTGTCAGCTTTGGATTGATAAGTGAAGATGCGGAGGCTCAAATAGGAGGCAGGAGAAGAAATACCACAACAAAAACTGATAATTCCCGAACGGATTCGCTGGTTGCCCCGGCGATTGATACCGTTATTGTACGTACGGGCCGCCAACCGGCTTACAGATGGCAGGACAGATACCTGAACAGGTACTCTCAAAGTACGCCGCAATCGCCGTTTTATCTGAAAGACCCCGGCAATATACGTAACGATTTCAGTATTTCTCCCAACTCAAAAGAAATTTCAATTACTGAAAAAGCCGGAAAAAACCTTGATTATAAAATACCACAGGCATTATCGTTCAATGAGTATTCAAGTCTGCAGAATGCTTATGTTAGAAAAAGTATACTTCGCGAATATGAAAACCTGCAGGACGGTAAAAGCGCCACCACTGACCGTGGCCTGAGACCTCTGCTGCAAAAAGGCAACCTGGTAGACCGCATTTTCGGCAGCAGCATGATTGAGCAGCTAAAGCCAAACGGTTTCGTAACGCTCGACTTCAAAGTTATTCATCAGTTTATTGATAATCCTTTGCTCCCAATCATTCAGCGCAGGCAAACGCGCTTCAATTTCGACGAGCAGATTAATATCAACTTTAATGGCCAGATAGGTGAAAAACTGGGTATGCTTACCAACCTCGACACCAAAGCGGCTTTTAACTTCGAAAATCAACTAAAGCTGAACTTTAAAAACGGACCGGAAGATATTATTCAGAAAGTAGAAGCCGGCAATATAAGCATGCCTGTTAAAAGCCAGTTAATACCCGGGGTTCAGAACCTGTTCGGGGTGAAAACAGCCTTTACATTCGGCAAATTAGATTTAACGGCCGTGGTAGCACAGCAGCGTTCAAAAACCGAGTCAATCATCCTGAACGGCGGTGCACAAAACCGCTCTTTTGAAATAAGAGCCGATAGCTACGAAGAAAACCGGCACTTTTTTCTTGCGCAGTTTTTCAGAAGCAACTATGAAAGAGCCTTGCGCAACCTGCCTTTGGTGCTTTCGGGCGTAAGGGTTACCCGTATTGAAGTTTACGTTACCAACCGCACCAATACGGTTGAATCGATGCGAAACCTGATTGGTTTTACAAGCCTGGGTGATACAAAATCTGGCAATAATAGTTATGAGCCTGTAAAAAACCAGGGCAACCCACTTTATAACAGCCTGGTTGATAATCCTGTATTCCGTAAGATAGATGATTCAGGCTCCGGTGATGCCCTGGCATCATTAAACCTTAAAAAAGGAACTGATTATGAAGTTTTAAGAGGTGCCAAACGCCTGACAGAACGTGACTTTAAGTTTAATGCCGAGTTGGGCTATATTTCGTTAGTAACACCGCTCCGTAATGATGAAATTCTTGCTGTTGCGTACGAATACACCTACAACGGCAATACCTACAAAGTGGGTGAGCTGACAGAAGACTATGCCATTCGACCTGAGAATGAAGCCATTATGCTGAAACTCATTAAGTCGTCTACCATACGGAATCGCACCAGCGACCCCATGTGGGATCTGATGATGAAAAACATCTACTCATTAGGCGTGCCCGGTGTTGGTAAGTTGGGTTTTCAGCTTAGAATTATTTATAAAGACGACAAGACAGGCATAGACAACCCCAATTTGCAGGAAGGAAGGAATCTGAAAGATGTACCGCTGGTTAGGGTAATGAACATGGACAACCTTAACCCGAATAATGACCCGCAGCCTGGTGGAGATGGGAATTTTGACTTCATTGAAGACGTTACCATTGATGCCAAAACAGGCAGGTTGATTTTTCCGGTTCTTGAGCCATTCGGTGCAACACTGGATGCCAAATTTGATGCAAGCGAACAGGCACTAAAAGACAAATACGTATTTAGCGAATTATACCGCACTACCCTTGCCGATGCGCAGCAGGTAACCACCAAAAATAAGTTTTTTATACGCGGTAGCCTGCAGGCAAGTAATTCGGCAGAGGTGCCACTCCCATTGGGCGCTTCACCGCAATCTGTCCGGATTTTTGCAGGGGGTATACAATTGCAGGATGGTATTGACTACATGATTGAACCACAATTGGGCCGAATCAGATTTCTGAATCAAAGTGTACTTAACTCGTCGCGCCAGATTAAAATTGACTATGAGAGGCCAGACATGTTCAATACGCAAATCAGAATGATGGTGGGTACCAGGCTTGACTACAACCTGAGCAAAGACATCAGAATAGGCGCCACAGCCATGACCCTCCGCGAAAGTACGCCGGCATTTATGACCCGTACCGCCATTGGGCAAGAGCCGGTTAACAACACCATAGTTGGCCTTGATATCAATTATAGAAAAGATGCCCGGTTTCTGACCAGATGGCTGGATGCCCTGCCGCTGATTCAGACCAAGGAAATGTCGGCTATTCAGTTTGCGGCCGAGTATGCCAAGTTGTTTCCGGCTGTTAATAATAAAAGAACGAATGGCAATGCCATGATTGATGATTTTGAAGCTACCAGAAACATCAATGACCTTACCCGCCAGCCTACCCGTTGGAGACCCGGCACCGTACCGGAGAGTTTACAGGGAAGCCACTCTGGCTATGAGTATAACTATAAAAGAGCAAAAATATCTGTCTACACAATAGACCAGACTACCTATATTGATAACGGTTTTGCGGCAGAAGGTACCCTACCCCCACAGGTGCAGGAGGCAGCCGGCAAGAACCTATACGAAAAAGCGTATAATCCGCTAGAGATTTTCCCGGGGCGGTCAATACCTACTTTCAGCCAGTCGGTACCTGTAAACCTGCTTGATGTTTCTTATTTTCCGGCAGAAAGAGGCATGTATAACTATAATCCGAATCTGACCACCGATGGTTATCTGGCCAACCCGAAGCAGAACTTTGGTTCGGTGATGAGGGGTATAACCGCTGATAATGATTTTGACAACGCCAATACAGAATACCTTACCTTCTGGATGCTGGACCCATTCAAGGATATTGTTAAAGATGGTTCTCCTAACGGAAACAAAATAAACACAACCGGAGGAAAACTGAAATTTCATCTGGGCGACATCTCAGAAGATTTAATACCAGACGGCCGAAATAGCTTTGAAAACGGTTTCCCGGCTAACGAATCAGTAAGCAATTCATCCAGGCCGGTTCAAACCAAATGGGGCTTTGCTCCAAATGTGCAGTTTATGACCGATGCCTTCGACAACCAGCCCGGTTCGCGCGAAAAACAGGATGTGGGTCTGGATGGCTTAAGCAATGCTCAGGAAAGAACTTTTGACCATATCAAAACATTTCTGGATAAATTAAGCCCAACGGCCAGAGAAAAAATAGAAAAAGACCCGTCGGCAGATGACTTCAAGTTCTTTACCGACCCTGAATTCACAGCCAGCCAGTCTTTAATAGAGCGTTTTAAAAACTATCTGGGTATTGAAAACAATTCGCCGCCAAGCAATACCAATTCGGCCACCAGCCCAACGCTGGCCAACTCTGTAACGCCAGACAAAGAAGATATCAACGGCGACAATACAATCAATGACATTGAAAACTACTACGAATACGAAATTAATCTTACACCCGGCAGATTAAGTGTAGGGAACAGCTATATTGTTGACCAGGTAAGCGTAAACGCGCCAAACGGCTCAGAAGCCAAGTGGTACCTTTTTCGGGTACCTGTTAAGCAATTTACCAATAAAGTTGGCGACATTAACGGTTTTAAGTCAATCCGCTTTATGCGTATGATGCTCACCGACTTTGAGCAACCGGTGGTGCTTCGTTTTGCGTCCCTTCAGCTAGAGTCTAATCAGTATCGTGTATATGACAAAAGCCTTACCGAAACCCCGCAGCTATACGATGCCAGGTTTAAAATGGGTGTAGTAAATATTGAAGAAAACGGCTGTGGCGAAGACGGACAAAACTGTAATATAAAAGAAGGGAAAACACCCTATAAGGTTCCTCCGGGATTCATACGCGACCAGGATATTACCCAACAGCAGTTTAATGTAAAATTCAACGAACAATCGATGTCTCTGGCTGTAACAGACCTGCGCAATGGCGATTCCAGAGGCGTGTTCCGCAATACCCGTGTTGACATGCTTAATTATAAAAGATTAAGAATGTTTATTCATGCAGAGAATGAAGCCAACGACCAGAATAAAGTGGGTGGCGCGTTTATCAGAATCGGAACAGATTTGTCGCAGCACTATTACGAAATCGAGATTCCTCAGCTAAAACTAACCCCGAATGGCTCTATTGACGAAAATGTGATCTGGCCTTCAGAAAACTTTATTGACGTAGCCCTGCAAGACCTGGTGGCGCTGAAAGGTGAACGCAACCGCAATGCTGTCAATATCAACAAACCCTACTCTGGTACAACCACCGGCACCAGTGAAAACGGCACAGATGGCAATACTTACAAAATTACCGTTCTGGGGAATCCGGATTTAAGCGCAGTGTTAAGCATAATGATTGGTTTGCGTAACGCATCCACCGGTACTGAGCAATTGAAAACCTATACTATTTGGGCCAACGAATTACGTGCTTATGGCTTTGACCAGACATCCGGCGATGCCGCAATTATGTCGGCCAATATTAAACTGGCTGATATTGCCACGCTTTCGGTAAATGCAAACCTAAAAACCTTTGGTTTTGGTGGTGTGCAGGACCGCATCTCTGAAAGAGCCAGAGAAACCGGAAAAGGAATAGGTATTGCTTCAAATGTTGAAATGGATAAGTTTTTTCCTGAAAAGTGGGGACTTAGAATTCCGTTTTTTGTCAATTTCGACAAACAGACCATTACGCCTCATTTTAATCCGCTAGACCCTGATATGCCACTTGAAAACGCCCTGAACAACATAACAGACGCAGCGCGGCGAGAAGCCTACAGGCGTATGGTAATTGATAACAGCACCCGTAAAGGTTTCAATTTCTCGAATGTAAGAAAGGTAAAAACAAAAGAAGATGCCAAAGCCCATATCTATGATATTGAAAACTTTTCATTTACCTATGCGCAAAACAATGTAAACCGGAGCAATATTCTGATTGATGATTACAGCCTTACCCAAAACAGAGGTGGCTTAACTTATCAGTATCAGCCAAAAGAGATAAAGTGGGAGCCATTCAAAAACAACAAGAAAATGGAACGCCCATTTTTGTATTGGCTGAAAGACTTCAACTTGTCTCCTGTGCCAACGGTAATGGCTTTCAGAACAGACTTTGACAGAAGTTTTGCCAGAACCCAACTCAGAAACTCTGACTTAACCACCAATGGTGTGGTACCTTATTTTGAGAAGTATTTCCTGCTGAACCGCCAGTATGATTTACAGTGGAATTTGTCAAGGAGCATCCTCTTTACTTACACCGCAACTATGAACGCCGTTATTGATGAACCATACGGCGACAATGAGAGTAAATTATTAAGCAATATTGTAAAACCCGGACGAGCCAAAAACTTTAATCAGGAGATGCGCTTTACTTACAGGCTGCCTCTTGATAAGTTCTTCCTGCTGGACTGGGTAACAGGTGATTTTAAATACAATAATAATTTTAATTACCAAGCTATGGCGCTGAACCTGGCAGATGCCAACGGAAAGGCATTTGGCAATACAATCAGAAACGGAAGAGAAACCGGAATAAGAGGAAAAATAGATTTCGTAAAACTTTATAACAAGGTTAAATACCTGCGTTTTGCCAATTCGCCAAATCAGGAAAGAAAAAGATTTACCCGCACCCCGGGTGATGACGAAAACCTGGAAGTAGCGCCAAGCAATGTAGCCAAGTCGTTTACGCGCCTGCTGATGGCAGTACGTGGTATAGACTACGACTACTCCGTTATTGAAACAACCATTCTGCCCGGCTTTATGCCTGAGCCCAAATTCTTTGGTTTAGACGGCTCATACCTTACCTCAGAGAGCATGGGATTTGTACTGGGTAATCAGTACCGTAACCGGGCCTTTATTAATCAGGCCAATGAGAAAGGGTGGTTATCAAAAACTGACCTCATTACTCAACCCTACACGCAGTCTCTGCAACGCAGATTCAGCTACCGGACAACGATTGAGCCATTCAAGGATTTCAGAATGCAGATAAGTGGCAATTTCAGCCGCGGAGATAGCTATCAGGAATATTACGTTTTCAATGCAACAAGCCAACAATATGAAAGAAAGAGCCCTATCAGAACCGGAAACTTCGGTATGTCTTTCTGGGCATTTAATACTTTCTTTGAAAAAATGGAAGTGGGCAATAATTACAGGTATCAGGTTTTTGAAAACATGAAAACCAACCGCGAGATTATCATTAACCGTTTAAATACCATGCAGGCAGGAAGCGGCAATGGTGAAGCAGGCGCCTATGCAGAAAACTCTCAGGATGTGCTTATACCGGCATTTATTGCTGCCTATAGCGGTAAAGATGCCAAAACACTAAACCTGAAGAGGTTCCCATTCTCTGATAAAAAGCTCACAATGCCTATGCCAAACTGGCGCATTGACTATACCGGATTGGCAAATCTTGAGCCTTTCAAAAATGTTTTCAGTTCTATTGCTATCAGCCATAGCTATACTGCCAGCTACAACGTAGGCAATTTTACTTCGTCTTTGTTATATGATGCGCAAAAAATAGACTGGGCACTGGCAGGCTACCCTCTGGCTAGTATAGTGAATGAAAACGTAATGGTGGGTGCGCGTAATCTGTACTTGCCTGCACTAATAATGAGCACCATTTCATTAGAAGAAAAGTTTGCGCCTTTCATCGGCGTACAGTTTACTACCAAAAGTAAGATATCAGGCAGGTTTGACTGGAACCGCGAACGCAGAGCAGTATTGAATCTATCCAATTCGCAGGTGGCTGAGTATAGCAGTTCAGACCTGGTCTTCAATCTGGGATTCAGGAAAAGTGGAGTAAAACTACCTTTGAGAGGCCGGGATGGTAGAGTTGTTACCCTGAAAAATGACCTTAATTTCCAGTTTGCATTCACCATTCGTGACATAAAAGCGATTCAGCGCCGCTTGGACGGAGACCCCCAGCCAACGCAAGGAAACTATAACCTGCAATGGGGGCCAAGAATTACCTATCAGGTAAATAAACGCGTTTTGCTGAACTTCTATGTTGACCACACCAATAATACCCCGTTTGTTACCAACTTCTCGTATCCGCGAAGAACCACTACTGGCGGTATCAACCTCAGATTTAATTTATCAGACCAGTAAAAACCGGAAGTTTATTCATACATTAGGGTTACCGTTTCAAAACTGTAACCCTTTCTTATTATACATCAATGAAAACCATCATTATAGGCGCCACATCGGGCATAGGTCGGGCTTTGGCAGAAAAACTGATTGCACAGGGCAATGAAGTAACCCTAACCGGCCGTCGTTTAGCCTTGCTTGAAGAAATCAGGAATGCCTATCCTGATAAACCGGTGCATATAGCTGAAATGGATATGTCAGATTTTGAAAACGCCAGAAAAATTATGCAAATGCTGGCCGATATCAATGGTGGATTTGACCAGATTATTATTAATGCCGGGGTGGGTTTTGGTAAGGCTACATTTGATGAAGAAATAAAAACCATAGACACTAACGTAAGAGGCTTTGTGGGCATTGCCCAATGGGCTTACGATTATTTTAAAAAGAAAGGTGGCGGGCACATTGTGGGGGTGTCATCAGTTGCGGCTGTGCGTAGCAGTCCTTATGCGCCGGAGTACCATGCCTCTAAAGCCTTTGTTTCGAGCTATATGGAAGGCCTGCGGCTACGTTCGGCAAAAAACAACCATCATATTCAGGTTACAGATATTAGGCCGGGTTTTGTTGATACACCCATGACCAAACAAAATAAAGGTATGTTTTGGGTGGCTACTCCTGAAAAAGCAGCGGCACAGATTGCCAATGCCATAGCAGCTAAAAAAAGTGTGGTTTATGTTACCAAAAGGTATGTTTTATTAGCAACTTTAATGAAAATATTACCCGAATGGTTATTGGCCAAAATCTTCTGAAATGAGACTTCTTCTTCTACTGACTATTTTTCTGGTATTGTTTGTATCTGCCTGCCGTAAGGTTGAAGACCTGGACACCTGCAGGTTGGTAAGGTTTGTACAAGAAAACCCAATCATTAAAACATTTCATTATGATTTTATTATTTTAAAAGATGGCAGAATAGAAAAACTCCTCAGCTTTGACCTTAATGCCAGTAAAGATACAGTCAATAAAGTAATTGCATTTTTTGAGTATGATTCAAAAGGCAGAGTAAAAGCGGTAAGAGATGAGGCAGATTTGAAAAATATAAAAAGATTTGAAGGAACTTATGACGGCCGAGATAATGCCGTTAAAATTGTTCAGACCACCAACGGTGACCCCGATGATGAAATAACCGTGGAATATGACCTACGAAACAGACCCATTAATGTTTTGAGCAGGTATAAGCTGGGTATAAACAGAAGCATTGAATACAATAATCTTGGGAATCCCTTCAGGGTTTTCAGGTCTGACCTGGTCGCCCCGCCTACCATAACCGAACATACCTTCGACAATAAACGCAATTTCTTTTCGGGCATACCAGAAATAAAATTTTACTGGCTTGTACGCCCCCTCAATTCGTTTCTTCCATTCGGCGATAACAACATAGTTTCCTCAAAAGTATTTACTTTTCAGTCAGATTCATTCAAAGAAACTGAAAGCCTGCAATCCAAAAGAGAACTGACTTATAACGACAAGGGGTATCCGGATAAAATCAGAATCATCAGAAACGACCCGCCAGGCACAATATCAAACACTTCTACTTTCAACTACGACTGCCTTAAATAATTTCTTAAGAGCGCTTCTGCCACAATCATATCTTCCGGCGTAGTAATTTTAATGTTTTCGTAGGCTCCGTCAATCAGGTTCACCGAGTAGCCTGCCATTTCACAAACACTGGCACAATCGGTAAAAGAATCCTGCTCGGTCAATGAATAGGCAGCTTTAATCAAACCAGACTGAAATGTCTGAGGCGTCTGCATCAGGCGGTATTTACTTCTTTCAACAGCCAGATTTTTTCCATTATCATCTATTTGCCGTATAGAGTCTTTCAGCGGTACGCTGGTAACTGCACTTCCACTTTCTGCTGCTAAATCAAAAGACTGTTTGATGGTCTGGATATCAATCAATGGTCTTACGCCGTCATGTATGGCAACCAGGGCATCATCAGGCACAAATGCCAAGCCGTTTTTTACAGACTGAAAACGGCTTTTGCCACCAACAACTACTTGCAGCGAATCTAAATGAGGATTGGCGAAGTCTTCATAAGAAATAATTTCGCCCCAGAATTCAATATCTTTCTCTGGCAAAACCAGTATAATCCGGATGCCCTCTACTTGTAGAAACTTTTCAATAGTATGCAACAGTATTGGTTTACCAGATAAGGGCAGAAACTGCTTGGGTATATCGCTACCCATTCGCGAACCGCTGCCACCTGCTACTAAAACAGCAAATTTTTGCTTTTCCATCAGAATGTGTTTTAGGTAATAAACAAACCGGGAAATGAAAGCGCTCTCCATTTCCCGGTTCAATATATAGTTTATTTTCTTAATTCCTGTGTTAAAGAATCAACATCACATCGCCATAAGTAAAGAACTTATACTTTTCTTTGATGGCTTCATGGTAGGCCTGCATAATTAATTCGTAGCCACCAAACGCACAAGCCATCATAATAAGAATAGACTCAGGCAAATGAAAGTTGGTAAGCAGTGAATTGGTAATCTTGAAGTCGTACGGAGGGAAAATGAATTTATCCGTCCAACCGTTATCCACTGGTTTCAGATGATTACTGGCAGATACAGAAGATTCAAGCGCTTTCAGTACGGTAGTACCAATAGCACAAATTTTACCTTCTTTATCTATTGAATCGTTCACTATCTGGCAGGTGTTATCCGGAATAAAGAAATTCTCTGAGTCGGTTTTATGTTTGGTTAAATCCTCAACATCAACCTGACGGAACGTACCTATACCGATATGAAGTGTAACCGGGCAGAAATTAACCCCGTTTATTTCCATGCGGCGTTGCACGTTTCTTGTAAAGTGCATACCGGCAGTTGGTGCCGCTACTGCACCTTCTTTATCTGCAAATATGGTCTGGTATCTTTCGCGGTCCTGGTCAGTAACTTTTCTTTTGATAATATCAATAGGCAACGGCGTTTCACCCAGTTCGTGGATGGTTTTCATCATTTCCTCATGCGAGCCGTCAAAAAGAAAACGGATAGTGCGCCCGCGGGAAGTAGTATTATCTATTACCTCTGCAACCAGGTCGCTATCACCAAAATACAATTTATTACCTACTCTGATTTTTCTTGCGGGGTCAACCAGCACATCCCACAAACGCATTTCTCTGTTCAGTTCACGCAATAAAAAAACTTCAATTTTGGCGCCGGTTTTTTCTTTTGACCCATATAAACGAGCCGGAAAAACTTTGGTATCATTAACTACCAGGGTGTCTTTTTCACCAAAGTAATCAACAATATCCTTAAACATTTTATGTTCTATCTTTTTTGTTTTTCTGTTTACAACCATCATTCTCGCTCCATCGCGTTGTTCAGGAGGATACATGGCCACCAGACTATGAGGCAAATCAAATTTAAATTCTGAAAGTTTCATTTTATAGAATCCCCGATTCCGTAGAGAACGGAAAATTTTTGTTGAATTTCTTCATGTTTGGGGATAAATTTTACCTGCATGAAGAAAAAAAGGTAAAGGAATATTCCCTGGCCTTCAGTTTTTTAGGTCGCAAATGTACTAAATCAAGATAGGGGGTGTCAAGTCTTTTGACATAAATGTTTGAAAATGAGATTAAACGGTTATAGTGCCTTCCAGATAAATTCTGGCTGAGCCTGCAATTAATACCCTGTTTTCATGTATTTTACAAAGAACTTTACCCCTCCTTGCTGAAACCTGCTCGGCCCTCAATGCAAATTTACCGGTTCTTTTTGCCCAATAAGGCACCAGTTTTGTAAAAGCAGAACCTGTTACGGGGTCTTCGTTAACACCTACGGCGGGGCCAAAGAATCTGCAAACAAAATCTAGTTCATCAGAGGCCGCCGGCGCCGTAACAATGATGCCTCTGGCTTTTACCTTTTTCAGTATACCGAAATCAGGTTGCAGGTTTTCAATATCATTTTGTGCGGCATATACCAGTACGTAGTCGTCTGCTGCGCGGTAAATTTCCAAAGGTAATTTACCAATGCCATCTACAAGTAAATCGGGTGCAGAAGCAGGGGTAATTGGCTGTACAGGAAAATCAAGTTCCAATAAATCGCCTGTATTTGTTACTTTTAACACTCCGCTTTTTGACTCAAACAAGATAGCATCTGCATTATAGTTAAGCCTTTTAAACAAAACGCAGGCAGTAGCCAGGGTTGCATGGCCACACAGGGCAACCTCTGCAACAGGCGTAAACCAACGGATATGATAACCGTTATCTGTTGGTACAAAAAAAGCAGTTTCTGAAAGATTGTTTTCAAGTGCAATGTTTTGCATAAGCTCTTCTGGCAACCATTCATTCAGAGGCACTACTGCCGCAGGATTCCCACCAAATAATTTATCAGTAAAGGCATCAACCTGATATATAGGTAATTGCATACGTAGATTTTAATTAATTTCAGCTTTTTTTACCTGAAACCTGAATTTTTGTAAAGTAGAGCATTAAAACAATAATGCTTGTAAAATAGACTAGCGTGCGGGAGTCTACCAGGCCACGGCTGATTGATTCATAATGAAAGCTGAGGCCAAGGTAATCTATTGAATATTGCGTAACCCCATTGAATAGCTGGGCCAGTTGATGAACACCATCATAAAGAATAAAACAACCAACCGAACCCAAAATGAAGGCAACCACCTGGTTATCGGTAAGCGAAGACGTAAACAGCCCGATAGATGCAAATACAGCACCCAGATAAAACAGGCCTATATATGAGCCGATTACCGAAGAAGTATCAATATTGGCCTTGGGGTTACCCAGAACCGACAACGAATAATAATAAAGCAATGTAGGTAAAAGCGCTATTACTATTAAAAAAAACGAGGCCAGAAACTTACCGATAATAATTTGCCAGTCGGTTAGTGGTTTGGTAAATAAAAGCTCAATGGTACCTGATTTAAATTCTTCCGAAAAAAGACGCATGGTAATGGCCGGAATCAGAAAAATAAAAATGTAGGGCGCCAACTGAAAAAAGCTTGTCATGTCGGCAAAGCCGTAGTCTAGCACATTGCCCTCAAAAACCCAGGTAAACAAGCCAGCCAGAACCAGAAAAACCCCGATAACTATGTAGGCCACCAGCGAATTAAGAAAACTACTGAGCTCTTTTCTGAATATATTTAGCATGTATTAAAAATTCATTTCCGGTTTATCTCTCTTCATTATAGCTGATATGATTAAAGAACACACAAAACCAATTAGCATATAAACTAAAAGCCCGATAAGAAACATAAAACCTGGTGTTGTAAAAGGAGCAGATATTTCAATAGCCTGATTAATCTGTTCTTCTGTTAAGCCCTGGGCCTCCCAATTATCACGTTGCAGGTCTTGCATTTGGCCCATGAGGGTTGTATCAATAAAAAAAATGTAAACGTAGGCAAAAACAGAAGAAATTACCCCGGTAACGGCACTAACCAGCGTACCAACGCCAAGCGACTCACCAAAACTAATAAAATTCTCGTTCAAGGCTCTGAACTCCCGGATGGCAAGAATAATACCGAATAAAAGAAAAAGATAATTCACAGCGCTAGAAAAACCGCTTTTGAACAAACCGGTTGTATAGCTTACCACTGAATAAATACCTGTAATTACGGCAATAATAATGCCCCACTTAAGAGCTACACGCGCAGTTGAGGGTTGTTCCATAATTGTTGATTATATTTTAAATTCTAATATAAACTAAAATTATTAAAATTTACGAAATATTGAAGGTATGTCGTCTGAAAATCAAAGAAATAATTGTTACGGCAATAATACAAATCTGTTTTTTGCCTATTTCGTCCAGAAAAACATACCCTGCAGACGGTACCTGTTTAGCCTGTTCCAACAGTTGGGTGTATTCCTGCAAGCCGAAGTTCTTGATATGGCTGTCTCTGATTTTTTCAATGGCCTGTATGTTTTCATTTACCCAAAGCATAATGGCTTCATTACCTGCCAATTGCAAAAAAATGAAATACGATGTGGCAGTAATAAAAGCAGCAAACAAATTGGTAAGAAAACCCACCGAAAAGCCTTCGGTAAAAGTTAAAACGCCTCGGTTAGTGGCCCGGTAGGTCCAGATGGCAATCAGAATAAAAAGAACGTTTATACCAAAGGCCGGTAGTTTGTAACGCCCGAACGGACTTTTATGAATACCATAAAACTGAATAAGCGCCACCAATATACAAATGGCAGCTGCCATGCTTCCATAAAGCAGCGAGTGTCTGATAATTCTGTTCTTTAGCATAATATCTTTTTCAAAAGCAGCGCTCAGGCTACCAGGTTCTTATTCACTACCGCAACTACCTTGCCTTTAAAAGTATGCCCCACAAATGGTGTATTTTTAGATTTTGAGCGGATATCTTTTTCAGTGAAAATCCATTCTAAATCAGGGTTAAACACAGTTAAATTGGCAGGAGACTCTTCTGTTATGGTGTTAGATGTTAAACGCAATAAACCTGCCGGATTAGTGGTAAGCTTGCTTATCAGTTTCTCAATCGATAACTGCCCGTAGGTATTGGCTACCGCAAAAGTGGTTTCAAGCCCTATAATTCCGAAATCTGCCATATCAAATTCCAGGTTTTTAGACTCTTCATCCTGCGGGTTGTGGTCAGACACGATCGCATCAATTGTGCCATCGGCCAGGCCGGCTACTAGTGCTTCTATATCAGTAACGGTTCTGAAAGGCGGATTTACTTTCAGATTCGTATCAAACTCTTTCAAATCAGCATCTGTAAATACAAGTTGATGTGCGGCAATATCGCAGCTGACAGGCAAGCCTTTGGCTTTGGCCTCTCTTATTAATTCTACTGCCCTGGCGGTTGAAATAGTTGAAAAATGCAATGCAGGGTTTTCTTTTTTCTCACTTATCTGGCTGTAAGCATATTCAAGTAATTTCAAGTCGCGCATAATAATCAACTCCTCTGCCGTTGACGGAATACCTTTCATACCCAACAAAGTACTTTCTATGCCTTCATGCATCTGGCCAAACATAGCCAGCGTGGTCTCTTCCGGTCTATTCATCAATAAACCATCTATAGGATATAAATACTGAAGCGTTTTAAGCAGGATGTCGGCATTCCAAAGCGGGTGGTCTCCATCTGTAAAAGCCACGGCACCGGCATGATGAAGGTCAAGCATTTCTGTAAAGTCTTTTCCCTCACAATTTTTTGTTACGGCTGCGGCAGGTAGTATGTCTACCACCTGGGTTTTAGAAAAACCTTTATAATAAGCAATAGATTCTTTGGTTTGAACAACAGGCTTTGTATTAGGTAAGGTAACAACAGTAGTAAAACCACCTGCTGCTGCAGCCCGGCATAAAGAACTTAAATCTTCTTTCGATTCGTACCCGGGGTCTTTCGGCGATACACGCAGGTCTATCCAGCCAGTAGATACATGCAGGTTTTCTCCTTCAATCAGTTTATCTGCTTTTTCGTCTATAAGGTCAGCAATCCTGCTGATTTTACCGTCCTCTATCAGTATATCTTTTATCTGGCTGTTGTAGTCAGATTTGGCGTCTATAATCTTTACAGATTTTAGCAAAGTTTTCATTTTCCTATAAAAATTCAAAAAAAATGCCCTTAGCAGGGCATCTCTGTTTAAAATATCTTCGATTCGAATGTCATAATCTTATGCTTAGATAATTTTTTGGTAAGCCTCAGCATCTAACAAAGAGTCTATCTCAGCAACATTAGCTACCTCCACTTTAATCAGCCATCCTTCACCGTAAGGGTCAGAGTTTAACAATTCCGGATTGTTGGCCAGTGCTGAATTTACCTCAATTATTTTTCCGGACACCGGCAAAAATAAGTCAGAAACGGTTTTAACGGCCTCAACAGTGCCGAAGATGGCGTTAGCTGCCAGTTCCTGTCCCTGGGTTTCTATCTCAACAAAAACTATATCACCTAATTCGCTTTGTGCAAAATAAGTAATACCAACCACAGCAACATTGCCACTTTCTAGCTTAATCCATTCGTGTTCCTGGGTGTAACGTAAATCTGAAGGAAAATTCATTTTTCGTGAAGTGTTTTATAATTTCGACCGCAAGTTAGTAGATTTGTCGGAAACTTGAAAAATTCCCGGTTAAAAAAAAGCTGATAAGCCAACAAAATAAGCCTTTACTGTTTTTGAATTACGAAACAAAACGCGCTTATCTTTGGCACACAATTATATACAATGCAAAAAAGGCTTTCAATACAAGCATATATAGAGGGTGTATTATCCGGCAACAGGATGATACTTAGCCGTGCTATTACGCTTATTGAAAGTCAGTTACCACAAGACAAGGCTCTGGCACAACAACTGCTGGAACAACTGTTGCCCTATACGGGTAAATCTATCCGGCTGGGGGTAACCGGTGTACCCGGTGTGGGTAAAAGCACTTTTATTGAGGTTTTTGGTAAAACCATTACCGCCCTGAACAAAAAAATTGCCGTACTGGCCATAGACCCCACCAGCCAGATTACCAAAGGCAGTATAATGGGCGACAAAACCCGCATGGAAGAGCTGGCGCATGACCCGCTTGCGTATATACGCCCCTCGCCGGCAGGCAACAGCCTTGGGGGGGTAGCCAATAAAACCCGCGAGACAATTCTATTATGCGAAGCGGCTCAGTTTGAGGTAATATTAGTTGAAACCGTTGGCGTCGGACAATCGGAAACAGTGGTAAAAGGAATGGTTGACTTCTTTTTGCTATTGATGCTTGCCGGAGCAGGCGATGAACTACAAGGTATAAAACGTGGCATTATTGAAATGGCAGATGCCATTGCCATTACAAAAGCCGACGGAGATAATATGCAGGCTTCTAAAAATGCCAGGCTTGAATACCTGCAGGCACTGCATTTGTACCCCGCCGCAGGCAATGGGTGGCAAACTCCTGTTCTTACTTGTTCTGCCTTAAATAATACAGGTATTGAAGAAATCTGGAACACGATAATTGCCTATGTAAACCAAATGCAGCAGAACGGTTTCTGGCAGCAAAACCGACAAAAACAAAACCTTGAATGGCTGCATACGTATATAAAACAGACACTGGAAGAAGAGTTTTTCGGTAATCCGGTTATAAAAAGTAAAATGAACGAGGTTGAAACAAACATTTTATCGGGCAAAATGCTGGCTATTCAGGGTGCCAGAGAGTTGCTAAACAGTATCAGAAAATAATTAGAAAAAATAAAGAAAGGTGTTGTATGATTAATTTTCATGTTGAAGATATTGATTTCAGGTTGCAGCAAAAGCTTAAGATTAAAAACTGGCTGAAGCGTATTATTGAAGAGGAAGGCTTTAAGGCCGGAGATATCAATTACATTTTCTGCTCAGACGACTACCTGCTGAAAATTAATATTGAATACCTTGATCATGACTTTCTGACGGATATTATCACTTTTGACAATTCGGAAGAAGAAGAACGCATTGACGGAGACATATTTATTAGTATAGACCGTGTAAAAGACAATGCCACCGCATTTCAGGCTAGTTTTGAACATGAACTGAAACGCGTACTGGCACACGGGGTTTTACATCTTTGCGGCTATATGGATAAAACAGATGAAGAAGAAAAACTGATGCGCACAAAAGAAAATCAATATTTGCAATTGTTTCAGTAAGCGCATCAAAATAGATGTTTATTTAATCAATTCTTTTATTTTTTGTATCAGTACCTCATTTATCCGTACGTACGATTCGTGCGTCCAACCAGCTATATGGGGTGTAAAAATCACTTTATCTGACATAATTAACTGTTCAAAAGTTCCTTTCGAATCTTCTGACAACTGGTGAAGTTTTTCGTTCTCAAGCACGTCGAGGCAGGCCCCTGTTATTTTACCCGATTTAAGGCCCGCCAGAATGGCATCAAGCATTACTATTTCTCCTCTGGCGGCATTTACAAAATAGATACTTTTGGCAAAACTGCTTAAAAAGGTATTATCTACCATTTTGTGCGTTTCACGAGTTAATGGTATGTGCAAACTAAGGATATCAGCCTCTTCAAAAATATCCTCCATTGCGGCCTCCTTTATGTATTCATCAGAAAAACCCGTTTTGTATTTATCATAAACCAGTACCTTGCATCCAAAAGCGGCAAACCTTCTGGCGGTTTCAGAGCCATTGTTGCCATAGCCTATAATACCTACGGTTTTTCCGTAAAGCTCGTAACCTCTGTTTTCCTCTCTCAGCCATCTGCCTTCTCTTACCTGCCTGTCTGCTATGAGCAGATTATTCATTAAAACCAGTAGCATACCCAGTACATGTTCGGCAACAGCAACCCTGTTGCCTTCATTAGCGGCAAATACTACAATGCCTTTTTGGCTTGCCAGCTCTTCATCAATTAAATCAAGCCCCGCCCCTGCCCTGGCAATAAATTTCAGCGAATTTGCATTTTGCAGTAGTTCATCATCAACAAAGGTTTTACTTCTGATTATCATGCCCACATAATTACCCAAACACGCAATTATCTCCTGCCGTTTTATTTTGGGCTGGTAATCTGGTACCAGGCCAATACCGTCAAGCATAGGCATGATACTCGGGTGCATTTCATCCACAATCAAAACAGAACCTTTCTTACCAGGCTTAATTGTATTCACAGTATTTTTTTTATCGTATGTTTGTCAGTAAATTGCGGCAAAATTACGTTTGCCAACCATATTGTCAAACAAATATCGGCAAGAATCAATACATATTTGTCGGAAAACCCACCGCCTGCCCGATAACATATCATTTAAGAAAGAATTGAAATAATTAAATCAATAGAAAAGTGAGCGAACAACATAAACCCGTAATTGGCATTAGTATCGGCGACATGAACGGCATCGGACCGGAAGTGATACTGAAGGCAGTTGGAGGAAATCGTTTAAACAGAATATGTACACCTGTTATTTATGGCTCAGGGAAAATCATAAACAAGTACCGGCAAATGCTTGAACTAAAAGATTGGCAGTTTTTTACGATTCAGAAAATTGACCAGATTAACCATAAGCAGGTAAATGTAATTAATTGCATGAACGACCAGAACCTGGAACTACAACCCGGTAAAGTAACGCCGGAAGCAGGTAAACTGGCGTTTGAGTCTTTGAAAAGAGCCGTGGCCGACCTGAAAGCAGGCAAGTTAGATGCTTTGGTAACAGCGCCTATTAATAAGCATAATATACAGAGCGATGAGTTTAAGTTTCCTGGCCATACTGAATACCTGGCCAGTGAATTTGAAGTAGAAGACGTCTTGATGTTTATGGTGAGTGATACCCTTAAGATAGGCGTAGCCACCGGACATGTACCTATTGAGCAGGTAAAACAAAAAATAAACAAAGAACTGATAATTAAGAAAATAGAGCAGATACATACTTCATTGAAGAGAGATTTCGGTGTCCAGAGACCACGCATTGCGGTTTTGGGGCTGAATCCGCATGCGGGTGAAAACGGTTTGCTGGGTAATGAAGAGAAAGAAATTATACAACCGGCTTTAACAGAACTAAAGAAAAAAGGCACGTTGGTTTTTGGGCCGTTTCCGGCTGATGGCTTTTTCGGAACTGCCGCCTGGAAACAGTATGATGCTGTTCTGGCCATGTACCACGACCAGGGGCTGATGCCATTTAAGATGCTGGCATTTGAAAACGGTGTAAACTTTACAGCTGCGCTACCAAAAGTGCGCACATCGCCAGACCACGGAACAGCCTATGATATTGCCGGAAAAAATGAGGCAGATGAGTCGTCTATGATTCATGCCATCTATACGGCTGTTGATGTGGCCAAAAACAGGGCTGAATTAAGTGAACTGGAGGCTAATTCGTTGAAAAAGAAAAATATAGTGCTGAAAGAAGCCAGCATGGAAGATTAAGCATAAAAAACCCGATGGAATTAGTTTCATCGGGTTTTTTATTAGAACCTTAAATTTCAAGATCTTCAAACGGGCTTCTGAGGTTGGCCAGGTCAATATTGGCCAGTTGATAATAGATTGAAGTAGTTTGAAGGTACTTATGGCCCAGAATATCTTTAAGCAGGTGTATGTCCATTCCTCGTTCCAGACAATGCACCGCATAACTATGGCGAAGTGTGTGAACCGTGGCGTTTTTATCAATTTTAGCTTTCTGCAAAGCCTGCTGAAAAACCAACTGCACACTACGCGGGCTGTATGTTTTTCCTTTTTCGCCTACAAACAACAACTCTTCAGGTTTATGTTTTTCAAAGTAAGCAATCAGAATAGGAATCAGTTTTGAGGGAATCCTGAGTTTGCGGCCTTTATCTGTTTTTGAAGAAGGAATGGTAATATGGCGAGCCTGCCAGTCAATATCATTAATTTTAAGCACAAGCACATCGCTCAGCTTTAAGCCAAGGGCATAAATTGTTGCCATTAAAGCTTTATGCTTGGGGTTATCAAGCACGCTTATTATACATTCAACTTCTTTCTCGGTCAGTACCTCGGGCAGCGTATCTTCTTTCATGCGGCCTGAACTTTTTATTCCCAGCTTGCGCTTGAAAATCAGTTCAAAAAAAAGCTTAATGGCTTTTCCTGCCTGCTTTGAAGCCTCAGACCCGGCCCCCTTCCTTTCGCTCAGTTCCAAAAGATAATTAGATACAAGTTCATCTGTGATTTTGCTTTGCGGCAGGTCACGAAAATGGTTGTAAAAAACAAAAATGGCGTTTCTATAAGCGGCTATAGTTTGGGAGTTGTACTTTCCCTTCTTCAGAATTTCTGTAAATCGCTCAATGAGATGGGTCACTGTTGGGCAATTTTTTAATTAAGAAATGGTTTAAACTTTTCTCTGTGGTGTTTGGCTATGTCAGAGATGAAAGCACAAAGTTGATATTAAAAAACGAAACTAGGCGCCTTTTTTAAAAAATTTTGCAAATGAAACAATATTTTTAAATAAAAAACCACATTAGCGGGCACTGAACTCCAAAAATTACTATTTTCAAAACCTGATTAAAGCCAACCGTATCAAAGCTGACTAAGCATGCTATTAACGTTTATTTTTATTTACCTTCTGGGAACAGTACTTGTAGGGTGGTTTGCCTCTAAATTTGTTAAAACAGCCAGTGATTTTGCCATTGCAGGCCGCAGAATGCCAACTTACGTGGTTGCGTCGGGTCTGTTTGCTACGTGGTTTGGCTCAGAAACGGTTATGGGGGCGTCATCAGAATTTGTGCAGAATGGCCTGTTGGGTGTCATTGAAGACCCCTTCGGGGCGTCGTTATGCTTACTGCTCATAGGCTTATTTTTTGCACGCCCGCTTTATAAACTAAACATTCTTACGTTCAGCGATTATTTCAGAATCAGGTACAGCAATAGCCTTGAATGGATTTCGGCACTTTTTCTAATACCCTCTTATTTCAGTTGGATAGCTGCTCAGTTAGTAGCCCTTGCCATAGTTTTACAGGCCATTGCGGGTATCCCCTTTGTTTATGGTGTTTTGATATGCGCCTCGGTGGTTGTGTTTTATACCTATGTGGGTGGTATGTGGTCGGTATCTATTACAGATACCATTCAAACGGCCATTATTATAGTAGGTATGCTTATTTTAATGCTAGAGCTTTTGGGTAAAATTGGCGGCTGGGGCGAACTGATAAACAAAACCCCAACGGGTTTCTTCAGATTTGTACCCAAAGAGCATTCATTCAGCAGTTGGATAACCTATTTTGCTGCCTGGATAACCATTGGCTGGGGTTCGATACCTCAGCAGGATATTTTTCAACGGGTTTTGTCGGCCAAATCAGAGAATGTTGCCGTAAGAGGTGCGTACTGGTCGGCGTTTATGTATATGAGCGTGGCGTGTATGCCTTTAGTAATTGCGCTGTGCGGAAGTTTGCTGTATCCTGACATAAAAGCAGGTGATACCCAGATGGCTATTCCGTTTCTGGTGCTGCGTCATTCTGGCCTGGGTATACAAATACTTTTTTTTGGGGCTTTGCTTTCTGCCATTTTAAGTACATGCAGTGGGGCTGTGCTGGCGCCTGCAACAGTTGTAGGCGAAAACCTGCTTAAGCCTCTATACGGTCATAAGCTGTCTGACAAAAGACTTTTGCAAATTATGAGGCTTTCAGTAATTGGTATTACAATGGTGAGCGTTATATTATCGCTCAACAAGGCTGAAATATATGAGTTGGTGGGCGAGTCATCAGCCGTTAGTCTGGTGGCTTTGTTTGTGCCGTTGGCATCAGGCCTGTACTGGAAAAGAGCGTCGGCACTAGGGGCGTTACTTTCAATGGTTATGGGCATGACCGTCTGGCTTACTTTACAATTTTATCCGACCGATACACCCGGTATTATTTATGGTCTGCTGGCCAGTATTACAGGAATGTTCGTCGGTTCATTCATTAAACCCAATGACAAACTACCTGTCGGTTGAAGACTTTAAAAGTCATCAGCTACCACATATTGGCAAATTGATTGCAGGTCTTCAGGAACTGATTATGAATGCTCATCCTAAAATGCAGGAGCATTTCAGTATCAATACCCCTATGTACAAAGTGAAGCATGATGTGTGCTATATAGGCAAAATACACCCCAAAAAGGGTCTGGAATTGTGTTTTCTGAGAGGTTATCAGTTATCTAACGAGCAGGGACTTTTAGATGCGAAAGGCAGAAAGTATATACAAGGCATCACTTTTACTGATATTGACGACTTACAGAACAAAAAACAGTCTTTTATTGAAATACTAAACGAAGCGCTGATACTTGATGAAATGAATGAGCGAAACGTATTTACCGATATGCTTCAGACAGCCCGCCGGAAAAAATCATAAACTTTGTGCGGCAATCCAGGCGCCTGTCCAAGCTGCCTGAAAATTAAAACCGCCTGTTACGGCATCAATATTCAGTACCTCGCCGGCCATGTATAGGTTGGGATATTTTTTAAGGCTGAAAGTACTGAAATCTACCTCTGCCAGGTCAACGCCTCCGGCTGTTACAAATTCTTCTTTAAATGTACTTTTACCTTTAACACTAAAGCGGCAGTCGGTCAATTGTTCTACCAGTTTTGCTATGTGTTTTTTACCTGTTTCAGCCCATTTCTGGTATTCTCCTACCCCAGCGGCCATGCACAAGCTTTTCCAAAGCCTGATTGACATACCAAACTCTGCATTAGCCAGCACATTCTTTTTAGGCTGGTTTATAATCTGCTGGTGTAGGTGCTGCCTAACTTTTTCAATATCCGGCGTACCCAGCCAGTTTACAGATATGTTAAATTCGTAGTTGGCATCGTGCAGGTCACGGGCAGCCCAGGCCGACAATTTCAGAATAGCAGGGCCAGACAAACCCCAATGGGTAATAAGTAAGGCTCCATTAGAAGTGTAGGCATTCAGTGCTTTATTTTTAGAATCGCTCAGCCTGCATATAACATTTTCTGTGCTGATACCCATTAAATCCTGAATGCGCTCGTCTTTAATATTAAAAGTAAACAAAGAAGGAACAGCCGACACCGTTTCAATTCCCAGATTCTGTAATAATTTCCAGACTGCGTTATCGCTTCCGGTGGCTATCATTAGCTTTTTTGTAGTAAACTGTCTGTCACCAATGGCATTCAATTGCCAGTTTCCGCCATTATTTTCAATGCTTTCAACACGCGTATTGGTAATAATTTCAATCCTGTTTTTATAACAGGCATCTAAAAAGCAATCAATAATGCTTTGCGATGAATTACTGACCGGAAACATCCGTCCGTCAGATTCTTTTTTTATTCTTACTCCCCGGCTTTCAAACCAATCAATGGTGTGTGCCGGATTAAATCTTTTAAAGGGCTCCAGCAATTCCTGATTTCCTCTCGGGTAAAAATTAATGAGTGCCGAAGGCTCAAAACAGGCGTGGGTTACATTGCAACGCCCACCGCCAGACACCTTAACTTTTTGTAAAACATCTCTTCCGCGCTCCAGAATAGCAATCCGCAGGTTTTTGTTTCTTTCGGCAGCATTAATAGCCGTAAAAAAACCTGCTGCTCCACCACCAATAATGAGAAGGTCGTACATGATAAAATTAAAAAGGTTAAAAAAAAGTCACCTTAGCTGATATTCAAGCTAAGGTGACTAATGGCTGCAAAGCAAGTGTTTATAAGGCAGATTTCAAAATACCTGCTGAATAATATTAGTATTTTACATATTTGTTTTCAAAATACTCCCTTTTTTCACGAAGTACTTTCAAAAGAGGCGCAAATTCTTTCACGTCTTGGCCATGCTCAAATGTAACTTTATGTCTCGAATCGTTCATGGTTATTTCAACCCATTCAGCCCCGCCATCAGCGCAATCAGGGCAGCCAATCACCTCTTTCAAGTTTTTAAACTGCTCAAAATCAACACTTTTCACCAGCTCATTCATATAATCTGTTGTAAGTTTCTCTTTATACGTTTGTGGGTCACCACCCTGAGAACCGCGGCCACTGTTAAAATAAATAGTGAACGAGGCTTCGTCGCCCATTAATGTCAATTCTCTTTTGCATGGGCCCAGGCACATACCAAATGAGGTACCGTGTTTAATGACCATTGTATTCAAATCCTTTGACGTTTTCGTCATTACATCATCCGATTGCTGTTCACAGCCTACAAAAGATAATGTGGAAAGAATGATGCCTATAAAAAGTTGAATTTTCATTTTTATAATAGATTTTTGTGTTTGAATTGATTCTATACTCAAGGATTCAGTTTCTAACAAAAAGGTTGGAACCATGACAACAAAACAAATACAAATTATAGTACAAGCTGTAAACGCAGCTGAAAAATATGTTACCAATACCATAAACTTATTGGAGGAAGGCGCTACTGTACCCTTTATTGCCCGCTACCGTAAAGAAATGACAGGTAGTATGGATGAAGTGCAGATAGCCCAGGTGAAAGATTTGTACGGAAAATTTCAGGAGGCGGATAAGCGGCGGGAGGCCATTATTAAATCTATTGAAGAACAGGGGAAAATGACTCCAGAGCTGTTGGAAAAGCTTCGTAATGCATTGTATCTGAACGAACTGGAAGATTTATACCTGCCTTATAAACAAAAGCGCAAAACACGTGCTACCATGGCTATTGAAAAAGGTCTGGAACCGCTGGCAAAAATCATATTTGCGCAAAAAGACCGTAACATTGAAGCCATAGCCGAAAAATACCTGAACGATAAAGTTGAAAGCATTAATGATGCCCTGCAAGGTGCAAGAGATATAATGGCCGAATGGATTAATGAAGACATACAAGCGAGAAATGCCGTGAGGAAGATATTTGACCGGGAAGCCATCGTTACAGCCAAAGTAAAAAAGGGCAAAAAGGAAGAAGGAGCCAAATATCAGGATTATTTCGAGTTTTCAGAACCATTATCGCGCATTCCATCTCATCGTTTGCTGGCCATCAGGCGAGGCGAAGAAGAGGGAATATTGTCTGTTGTTATATCAATAGATGAAGAACGCGGAGTTGATGCCCTCGACAGAATTTATCTGCGAGGCTTGCCTGAAGCCAAAGATCAGGTGGCTGATGCCATCACAGATTCTTATAGCCGATTGCTGAAACCTAGTATTGAAACGGAGTTTTCGAACCTCTCGAAACAAAAAGCAGACGCAGAGGCCATCAAGATATTTACAGGCAATCTCCGGCAATTGCTTCTGGCGTCTCCGCTTGGGCAAAAGCGTGTGCTGGCCATTGACCCGGGTTTCAGAACAGGCTGTAAAACTGTGGTTTTGAACGAGCAGGGCGATTTGATTTACGACACGGTGATATATCCGTTCGATAAGAAAATGGAGGCCGAAGGAATGGTAAAAAAACTGGTACTTGATTATAAAATACAGGCCATTGCCATTGGTAACGGTACTGCCAGCCGTGAGACCGAGGGTTTTGTGAAATCATTAAAGCTGGATAAAATACAGGTGCATGTGGTGTCGGAACAAGGGGCTTCTATCTATTCGGCTTCTGAAATTGCACGAGATGAGTTTCCTAAAAAAGATGTAACAGTACGTGGCGCAGTTTCTATTGGCCGGCGATTAATGGACCCACTGGCCGAACTGGTTAAAATTGACCCCAAGTCAATCGGAGTCGGTCAATACCAGCACGACGTTGAGCAGAAAATGCTGAAAGAAAGTCTGGATTCAGTGGTTGAAAGCTGCGTGAATCTGGTGGGTGTAGAACTCAACACTGCCAGTAAGCATTTGCTTAGCTATGTATCTGGTCTGGGCCCTGCTCTGGCTCAGAACATTGTTGAGTACCGCGCGCAGAATGGTGCATTTGGGTCAAGAGCCGAATTGAAAAAAGTACCTCGTCTAGGCGCTAAAGCATTTGAGCAATGTGCAGGTTTTTTGCGTATTAATGGAGCAAAAAACCCGTTGGATAACTCGGCAGTGCATCCGGAAACCTACCCGATTGTTGAGAAAATGGCCAAAGATTTAGGCTTGAAGGTGTCTGACCTGATAAATAATGCAAGCATAAAATCGAAAATAAACCTGAATAACTATGTAACCCCAACTGTGGGTTTGCCTACACTGAACGATATTTTATCTGAACTACAAAAACCAGGCAGAGACCCACGCGAGGCATTAGAAGAGTTTGAGTTTTCGGCTGATGTACACAAAATAGATGACTTGAAAGAAGGTATGGTGTTACCTGGTATTGTGACCAATATAACGGCGTTCGGGTGCTTTGTGGATATAGGAGTGCATCAGGACGGGCTGGTGCATGTTTCACAAATGGCCAACCGTTTTATTAAAGACCCCAATGAGGTAGTAAAGGTGCATCAGAAAGTGCAGGTGAAAGTAACAGAAGTAGACATACCCCGTAAACGTATTGCCCTGAGCATGAAGTTCTGATGCCATTACCCAGGCGGAACGAATAAATATGTTTTAAAAGTATGATTGATTAGTTCCCCCTGGTGAACAATAATTTCTTAATGGCACGAACTTTTCATAAATTTTTTTTGTCTTATAATGACCATGGGGACGACCGGTTTTGACGGCGTGAGTGGTTGCGAGTAAAAGCATGTCAGGAGTTGGTAGAACCTCCTGTTAAAAATTCTTCCGAACAATAACTGGCAATACTTCGTATGCCATGGCTGCTTAATTCCGGAGTGAATTAAACTTTTAGCCACATTCCGCCCTGGCTAACCTCTGCCGCGGGGATTCCGGAGTGTCGACCTGCAGAGGCGATTAAGTGCGGGGAACTTGTTCTTGATTAGTATTTAGGTTTCTAAGGAAAAGATCCGGTATGTCGGACACCTACCTTTTCTCGAAAATTAAGACCGAATAAACATGTAGAAGGCTCGACAAGTGCCATGTTCGGACCAGAGTTCGACTCTCTGCGTCTCCACAAAAAAAGCACCTTTAAAGGTGCTTTTTCTTTTTTCAGCCAGTAAAAAAACTTAGTTCTTCTTTGATTTTGCCCTGAACCACAGATAGGATACGAACTTTGTAAATGCGTTCAGATAAATGTATCTATCCGGAAAAACAATTAACCTGGGCCGCTCAAGTTTACTGGTTACAGAATAAAACTGAACCAATTTGTTGATTAGGCCTATCCAGCTGAGGGGTTTATCTTGCAGGTTTTTATAGATAATATTATATTTGAATTTAGGCCATACGCGGTCATAGTGCTTGCCTGCCTCCCAGAAATCAAAAATTCTTTGTTGTATCTGCTGTTCAAAACTGTTGAAATTTGCAGGCTCAAAAAACAGATTATTCATAATGGCATTACCCACTTCAAAAACCTTCCGCATCTTCATCTCGGCCGACCAATTACTTAAAACCTGGTCATCATGTTCAGGGAAACTATTCCGGTAAGCAATCAGGTCACAAAAATCTTTTAACCTTACCCAGCACCCCCTGCCTCCGTGGTGATTCATAATCATCTTGAAAATAATTTCAGAATTGGGTACCAGTAATTGCTGATTCTGGAAGTTTTCAACCACAGACTTGCTAAGCATATCATCTACCTCCAATACATAATCATGAAATTTTTCACCTATCGACCAGTGGTAATCAATATGTACTCTAACGGCAGGGCCAAAAATTTTATCAAAACCAATTTCCTGATTTTCATTGCGTGTCAGCAGCTCATTTATCAGTTCGTCATTTATTTCAACAGAATCTTTCTGGTTATAATGACCCAGACTTAGTATATATCCATCTTCCAGAAGCAACTTAACGCCTTTCATGGCGTGTTCGGGCTTCACGATTATATCTACATCTACACTTTCTCTTACAATTTGGTTTTTATAGATTTTCTCTGAAAACAAAATACCTTTATAAGGTATGGCTTGAACGTTATTTTCACTAAAAAAATGAAGAATCCGACCCAGTTCTTTTCTACTTGCCAGGTGGTTAATAACCTGTTGGTGTGTAATTCTCTTCAGATTATCCACGTATTCGTTCTGAATACCTACCCTGCGGCAGGCTTCATATAAAAATGGACGTATGCGATGGTAAAAAGCCAGTCCATGCAGGCGTGTCCAGTTAACTTTAGGGTCATTAATCAGGTTTTCAAAATAGGTGGAATTTTCTTTTAAAAGCGTCAATTTAATTGCCTCTATCAAAATCAGCAGCTCTAACGTAAATTGTTTTGTACGTTTATCCATATTAAGTTTTGCTATAAATCTATATAACTGAGGGTGCAGTTAAAGTCACGAAATAAGTTTTGGTGCGATTACCATTGAAAATATATTCAAAGTAAACGAAAATAGCAGATAAATTGAAGAAGAGATTACATATCTTTGTTATGGGTATTCATACAGTGCTTGCCTTGTTTATGGTCTTTTGCCATTTAGAAAACACACTTAAATTACTTTTCTGAAATTTTGCTGAAGAACAAAAAATAGGTTACTATTACAAAAATTATATCACTTTTAGCTGTTAACACTCAAATCTTCAAAAAATGAAAAAATCACTTACTCTCCTATTCCTGTTCGTTTCGTTTGCATCTTTGGCACAAAACAATGAAGCAAAAATCAAAGACATAAAGCATTTTCTGGTAGTAAGCGGTGCGATTAATGCTGTTAAAGTAACCATTGAAAACATGGTCAATTCGATGAAAAATTCAACAGCCAACAACAACTTACCGGAAGGTTTTCTTGATGAATTCAAAAAAGAAATCAATTATCAGGAATTTGTTGAACTCTATATACCAATCTATGATAAACATTTTTCTCATCAGGAAATACGGGACATGATTATATTTTATGAGACCCCTACCGGGAAAAAATTGGTTGAAAAAACACCCATGCTGTTAACAGAATCTATGAACGCCGGTAGAGAATGGGGGCAAAAGATGGGTATAAAGGTTTATGAAAAAATGCAGAAGAAGCAGGCAAATACCAACTGATTATCAACCATAAACCCAACGACCTGGCTTATGGCAGGTAATTGGGTTTATGGCTTATTGTTCAAAATCACTTATACTTATTAACGTCAAGGTTAAAGAACCGGGCGGCGTTGTTAAAGAAAATGTCTCTTTTTTGGTCTTCAGACAAGTAATTGGCACTTTCAATTACGTTTATTGAGGTCTCGAGTAATTTAGGCCAAACCATCAGGTCTGTACCATACATAATGCGTTTACCGAATCCGGCCTGAATCAAGCGTTTCAGATAGGCATGAACTTCCTCAAGCGGGTAGCTCCAGATGAATCCGGCCAAATCAACATATACATAAGCGTTGGCGCCCATCAGGGCAATCATTTCGTCAATCATCGGGTACCCGGCGTGCATCACCCAAATTTTCAGTTTCGGGTGGCGGGCCAGCATATCTTCCAATAAAAACGGGCGGCCTAATGAAGCCCGGTATTTAGGCGCGGTGATATTCGCCATCCCATTGCCCCCTGTACCCATGTGTATACCTACTGGCACGCCCAGTTTTTCGGCCACACCAAAATATTCATCCAGACTCATATCACTTGGCGACATACCCTGATACTGTGGAGCTACCTCTCCCATCACTTTGTAAAAGCTTTTCGTCAGTGAATCTTCAAAAGCCTTTACAGTCATTTCATTAGCATTACTGATACCAATAGACGGAATAATACGGTTTGGCGCAGCCTTGTGCCAGTCGTGCAAAACGCCTGCATCACCACTGGCCACCATAATTACATTCAGGCGTTCGGCAGTTGCCAGCAATGCGTCTTTCATTTCTTTGTCAGACTTGGCGGCTTTCAATGGGTCGGCACAACCATTGCTCAGGAAAGACGGTGCCGGTTGTTTAGGGTCACCGCCCGGCATATTTTTAAGAAACCAGGGGCAAAGGTCGTTAGCAAAGGCAGGGTTTACCTTCATGGCATGCACGTGTACATCAATAATAGGCGGGCGTTTTTTGGTTTCCTGCGCATGGGTCTGAAAACCGACCAAAGCAGCCACCAAAACTAAAAGCAGATTTTGTTTAACAGAGAATTGTTTCATCATAGTTTTTTATTGTTTAAAGGCTTAAAATAACAGCAAAGCCATCATAAGTCAAAAAACAGTCGACAGAAACCCGGACATTGTCTATCAAAGGGCGAATCTACTTATATTTCAAATTTGAAACTTCTTTTCAGCAAAAGGCGTTAAATTTGTTCACCTTTGCTAATAAAATAGAGCGGGGTACCCATAGGTCTTAATACAAGACCCATAATTTTTTTCAATAATGACTTTCGAAGAATTAAATCTGAATAAACCCTTACTAAACGCCTTAAACGATTTAGGTTACACCAAACCAACTACTATTCAGCAAAAGGCTTTCTCGGTAGTGATGTCAGGGCAGGATGTATGCGGTATTGCCCAAACCGGTACGGGTAAAACTTTTGCCTATTTGTTACCATGCCTAAGACAATATCAGTTTTCGAAAGAGAAAAACCCTCAGTTACTGGTAGTAGTACCTACACGAGAGCTGGTTACCCAGGTAGTTGAAGCCGTTGAGCAATTAAGTAAATACCAGAGTGTGCAGGTTGTGGGTGTTTACGGAGGGGTAAATATTAAGCAGCAGGTGGCAGAACTGGCCAACGGAGTAGATGTGCTGGTAGGTACGCCGGGCAGATTAATAGATTTACTGGCTGCCGGTATTGTAAAATCAAAGTCGATTAAGAAACTGGTGATTGATGAAGTTGATGAAATGCTGAACCTGGGTTTCAGGCCTCAACTGATTAACATTCTTGATTTACTGCCCGCTAAACGCCAGAATCTTTTGTTTTCGGCCACGTTGACCGAGGAAGTAGAAGAAATTATACAAACGCATTTTAATCTGCCTGTACGCATTGAGGCAGCTCCGGCAGGCACACCGCTGGAAAACATAGCACAGTCAGGCTATCAATTGCCTAACTTCTATACAAAGGTCAACCTGCTTGAACTACTGATTGCCAAAAGAGAGGAAGCCGCCAAAGTATTGATTTTTGTGGCTACTAAACAACTGGCTGACCAGCTTTTTGAAGAACTGGAAAATGAGTTCTCGCCTGAGATTGGGGTTATCCACTCAAACAAATCGCAGAATAATCGTTTTGATACCATTCAGAAGTTTCAGACTGGCGCTTACCGTATACTGATTGCCACCGATCTGGTTTCGCGCGGGCTTGATATTTCGGAGGTATCGCATGTGATTAATTTCGATGTGCCTGAGGTGCCAGAAAGTTATATTCACCGTATTGGCCGGACAGGCCGGCAGGATAAAAAAGGTATAGCCATCAGTTTCTTTATCGAGAAGGATTCGGAAGCCAGAGAAGCCATTGAACAACTGATGAATTACCAGATACCCATGCTGCCTTTGCCTGAGCAACTGGAAATTTCAGACCAGTTGACAGAAGATGAAAAACCCAGGGTTTTTATGAAAGAACCTGCACTGAAAAGGGTAAAAAAAGAAGATATCGGGCCGGCTTTTCATGAAAAAGCAGAGAAAAACAGGAAAACAAATGTGCGGCGCGACTACGAAGCCGAAAAGAAAAAGAAGTACGGGAAGTCGTACGAGAAGCGTTCAAGAAATTAAGTATTTTTACCTATTCTCATTTTATTAGCATTGGCCGGTGGCATTATTCAATTTTAATATCTAAGTTTGTATAGTTTTACGACAATTAAATATTTGAATAATTATGCAAAGGCGCAATGCAATTAAAAACTTGTCGCTGGCATTTGGTGGTCTGGTTTCGTTGCCTTCGTGGGCATCAGGCTGGACACCCGAGTCAATCGGCACAACCTCTAACTTACCATTTGATGATGAAGCGCTATTGGGCGAAATCGTTGAAACCATTATTCCGGAAACATCTACACCAGGAGCCAAATCTTTAAAAGTGCACCAGTTTGCCCTAAGAATGATTAACGATTGCTACGGAGAAGCAGCACAGAAAAACCTGAAAGACGGTTTGAAAGCCACCGAGGCACTGGCACAGCAAACCTACCAGAAATCCTTCACCACGTTAGATTCAAACCAGAAAAAAGCACTCTTCACACAGATGCTTAATTCATCAGACACTACCTCAAAAACATTTGCCAATACCATTAAACGGCTTACCATTCAGGGATACACCAATTCTGAATTTTATATGGTAAATGTTATCAAATTTAACATGGCTCCAGGTTTTTATCATGGTTGTGTGCCTGTAAAAGCATAAGCCAAAGTACAACAATTATTACAATCTATTCATACACTATAAGCTATTATGTCATATTTGAATATTGATTCTGTCAAAGACCGCACCTTTGACGCAATCGTGGTTGGCTCTGGTATCAGCGGAGGCTGGGCTGCCAAAGAATTAACAGGAAAAGGTCTGAGAACGCTGGTACTTGAAAGAGGGCGAGACGTAAAGCACGTAACCGACTACCCTACCACCATGATGCAGCCCTGGGAGTTTGAGCATCTGGGCCAGATTCCCAAAGCGCTGAAAGATGCCAATCCAATCGCCAGCCGCTGCTACGCTTTCAATGAAGATGCCGCCCATTTTTTTGTAAAAGATAACGAACACCCATATATACAAGACAAACCCTTCGACTGGATACGCGGGTATCAGGTAGGTGGGAAATCGCTGATGTGGGCCAGAGGAACCCAGCGGTGGTCGGAATATGATTTTGATGGCCCCGCACGTGATGGTTTCGCCGTTGACTGGCCTATCAGATACGCAGACATAGCACCTTGGTACAGCTATGTAGAGAAATTTGCTGGGATATCGGGCAATAAAGACGGCCTGCCACAATTACCTGACGGTGAGTTTTTACCACCGCATGAGCAATCATGTGTTGAAAAACACTTTACCAACGAAATGGCCAAACATTATAAAGGAGCGCGGCCGGTTATTATTGGCCGTTGTGCACACCTTACCAAGCCGCAACCCATACACCTGCAACAAGGCCGCGGGCAATGCCAGAACCGTTCGCTGTGCCAGCGTGGCTGCCCTTATGGCGGCTATTTCAGCAGTAACTCTTCTACCCTTCCCTGGGCAGCTAAAACCGGAAAACTGACATTAAGACCAGACTCTGTGGTGCATTCAATCATTTTCGATGAAAAGAAAAACAAGGCAACCGGCGTAAGAGTGGTTGATGCACATACCAAGCAAATGACCGAGTACTATGCCCGGGTTATTTTTGTAAATGCGGCTACTATCAATACCAACCTCATTTTACTAAACTCAATCTCAAGCCGTTTCCCTAATGGATTAGGCAATGATAACGGTTTATTGGGTAAATATATAGCCTTCCATAATTTCCGTACTACTATATCAGCTGAATATGAGGGATTCCTGGATACTAAAACAGAAGGTATCCGTCCGAATGGTAGTTATATTCCGCGTTTCCGGAACGTTTTCAAACAGGAGACCGACTTTCTTCGGGGTTATGCAGCCGGTTTCAGCGGTAGCCGTATGGAATACACCGATAACAGTGGTATAGGTGAAGACCTGAAAAACAGTCTTTTCAACCGTAAATACGGCAACTGGCGTGTGGGCTCGCACATGATGGGCGAAACCATACCGAAAGAAAGTAATTTTGTAACCCTTGATAAAGACCAGAAAGATGCATGGGGAATACCGCTGATTCGTACTTCTGTTGCCTATGACGACAACGACGAGAAGATGATCAAGGATTTCCACGAGCAAATGACAGAAATGCTCACGCTGGCCGGTTTCAAGAATATCAGAACCAATGACAACCCTAAAAAGGCTCCGGGTCTTGATATCCACGAAATGGGTGGCGTAAGGATGGGCAAAGACGAGAAAACGTCATTACTGAATAAATGGAACCAGATGCACCATTGTAAAAACGTTTTTGTTACCGATGGCGCCTGTATGACGTCTAACTCAACACAAAACCCGTCGCTCACATTTATGGCTATCACAGCCCGTGCAGCAGACTACGCAGTGAAAGAGTTTAAGAAAGGAAATTTATAATACTGATATGAATGCTGCATGCCCGGTGATTCTATTGAATTGCCGGGCTTTTTGGTTTAGTATTTTAATGTAAAATGATATATCCCAAAAAAATACAAATCAGTAATTAGTACCATAGATTCAATGTCGCCTACCACAGTTTCAGTTTTACCTGCTTTAACTTTGTAAGCATAAAACAGAAACCAAAATGAACAAACTCGAAGCAGCTATAAAAATGAAATGCCCCCGTTGCCATGAGGGCGAAATATTTGAAACTAAAAATCCGTTTGCGCTGGGCAAAATGACGGTCATGCACAAACATTGCCCACAATGCCACCTGAAATATGAAAAAGAGGTGGGTTTCTTTTATGGTTCAATGTATCTGAGCTATGCATTTAATATTGCACTTTTTGTGATGGCCACCGTAGCGTATTATGTGTATTTTGAAACCAGAGTAGACTGGCGGGTTTATATCTGGCTTTATTTACTTGTAACCTTCATTTTATTTCCGGTATTTTACCGTTTCTCAAGGTCTTTATGGTTACAGTTCTTTAACGATTACCAGCCACAACACAAAGAAGCCGTTAATTAAGCACAAAAAGGATGAGCCCAACCAATCAAATTCCGATAGTTGATATTTGCAATCTGACTGATTTCAGAGAAGATGATATCCTTGTCAGCCGCTTTGCCGACTATCTGAAAGCCCATCATAATTTGTGTTCGGCTCACAGGCATACATTTTATCACTTATTGCTTTTTACCAAAGGAGGTGGTTCACATACCATCGATTTCAGCAATTTCCCGGTTATTCCGTATCAAATCTATTTTATGGTGCCGGGGCAGGTACATAGCTGGAGTTTTGAGGGCGAGGTTGACGGCTACGTTATTAACTTCTCCACCTCCTTTTTTCAATCTTTCCTGCTCAGGCCCGACTACCTGGAGTCTTTCTCGTTTTTCAACGGCATTGCCGAAGACGGTGTCATTCAACTTCAAGACGAGATAAAAGACACAATCATCCATATTTTTGAAGAAACAATCAGGCAGTTACAGCAGATCAATACTATCAGCCGTGACCTGGTACGTGTATTACTATTGCAGGCATTTATTGAAATAGAAAAACACACCCAGGTTTATAAATTGCCGGGTGTTCCGGCCTTTAACTACACCTTGTTAAAGAATTTCCAGAAATTGGTTGAAAAACAATACATAAGCCTGAAAAGACCGATGGATTATGCCGGGCTGCTCTACATTACGCCTAACCATCTCAATGCCCTTTGCAAAGAACATCTGGGCATAACTGCCGGTGAAGTTATCAGAAACCGGGTTTTGCTTGAAGCCAAGCGAATGCTGGTAAACCAGAATCAGAGCATTTCTGAGATTTCTTACGCACTCAATTTCAGCGACAACTCTTACTTCACAAAATTCTTCAAGAAATATGAAGGCATTACCCCTGAGGAATTCAGAAAAAAGACCAGCCAGGTTCTATTATAGGGTAAATGCCACAATACTCGCCCAATAAATTGTACAAAAAAAAGATATTGTCGTAAATATTAAACTTTCTTATACTTTTTTTAGTTCTCTATTTGCAGAACTAAAAAAACCAATTACTTTTGTAACGTTATTCAGTGATACGATGGACAGTTTGAAATTAAGCGACGAAAAATTAGCACTTATTGAAAAAGTAGGCCTCATGTTTGAGCAGGGCTTACAACCGGCAGCTGCCAGAATTGCAGCCCTGCTGCTGGTTTCTGACAGGCTGGAATTGACCTTTGATGAAATATGTGAAGCACTGAATCTGAGCAAAAGCGCTACCAGCAATGCCATTAATTTATTGCTTAACATGAACAGAATTGAGTATATTACAAAACCTGGCGACAGAAAAAGGTATTTTAAAAGTAATTTGTCTGACTGGAAAGAAACCATGAAAGCCAAGTTTCTTGACTTCGACAAGGTTAATAATATTATGCGTGAGGTACTTGACCAAAGACCCCACGCTACCAAAGAGTTTAATCAAAAACTAGAAGAATTTATTCAGTTTATGGAGTTTATGGGTAGAGAAATTCCGGCTTTATTCAAAAAGTGGGAACAATCTAAAAAATAAAATTTTTTACCCTTTTTGGTTCTTTTATTTCTGAACTAAAAAAATAAAACTAATTCTCAATATTGTACAAAATAATGAAAAAAGTAAAAGTCTTATCAATTGCTGTTTTTGCTTTAAGTGCCACAATAGTAGCTCAGGCACAACAGGCAAACCCTACTATTTTTAGTTTGAAAGAAAGCATTGCTTACAGCCTTGCCAACAACCCCAGCAGTACTATTTATAAAAATGAGGTTCTGATAGCCAAGCAAAAGAAAACCGAGGCGCTGGCCGGATACCTGCCACAAGTAAATGGGACAGGAACTTTTGACGACAACCTGAAACGCCAGGTAACGGTGCTTCCGGCAGGGGCTTTCAGTAAAGAAGAAATTAAGATTCAGTTTGGTAACCAGTATAATACCAATTTGGTGGCACAGGTAGATCAGGTCATTTTTGACAGAACCATAACGGTAGCTAAAGAAGCCAACCGCGTAAATACCCTGCTGGCAGACCTTAAATTGTTGCAAAACAATGAAACCATCGTTTATAATACCGTAGCAGCCTACTACCAGATATTGACGCTGAACGAACAGGAAAAACTACTGGTTGAGAACGAAAAAAAATATGAAGAGTTACTGAGAATCCTGCAATTGCAGTACGAAAAAGGTGTAGCCAAAAAGATAGATTACGACCGCATGCGTGTAAGCCAGAGCAACATTAAGTCGCAGTTGTCGCTTTTAAAAACCAATAAAGAGCTGGCACTTAACAAACTGAAATTTGCCATGGGCATGGATCTGGCACAAAATATTGCCATCACTGATTCGCTGGACTATTCTATGCAGGTAAGTATGCCGGTTAATACAACACTGGAAACCAAAAACCTGCTCGATTACAAGATTTTATCAAACAATATCAGACTTCAGCAATTAGATGTGGAACGTAAAAAGTTTGCTTTTTACCCCACGCTGGCCGGGTATGCGCGCTATGGAGCGCAGACATTCGGCAACGACTTCGGCAAATCTTTCGGTAACTGGTTCGATTACTCTTCCGTTGGGTTAAAACTCAACATACCGATATTTGACGGTAACCGAAAGAAAAGCCAGTTGACACAAAGCAAGCTAAGCCTGTTGAATGCAGAAGAGAATCTGAAAATAAGCTCAAGAAATTACCAGTTGCAGTTTCAGAATGCCAACACTGCTTTGTTCCGTTCTTACACCAGCATGAACGACAACAAAGAAACACTTGACCTGGCGGCCGACATTCTTAAAAACACAAGTTTGCAGTATCAGAAAGGAACAGCATCGCTCACCGATTTTCTGAACTCCGACTATTCGTACAAAGAAGCACAAAGCAATTATATATCATCATTGCTCAGCTTCTTAACCGCCCGCGTTGACTTTGAAAAGGCTCAGGGCAACCTATCAACCTATGTAAATCAATTAAAGTAACATCATTAAAAACCATAGCTTCCTTAGCTTTTAAAATACAAAAAAATGAAAACAAGAATCATCACAATAGCTATTATCGTGGGCATTATTGGTGCCATCTCGTTTAAGCTGGTGGCCAACAAAAAGAAAATAGACGAAAGCAAAAAGGTGGTAGACCGCAGCCAGGTGCCTGTTTATGTGGCTACTACAACAGTAGCACTGCTGCCCGTAAGCGGCAACCTGACCTTGCCTGCCGTTTTAGAACCCAAAGAAAAAGCTACTATATCCACAGGAACCCAGGGTAAAATTGAAACCCTGAATATTGAGTTGGGCACAAGAGTAAACAAAGGCCAGGTAATTGGTACCATTGATTCAAAAGTGAAGCAAATCAACCTGCAATCAACAGAGCTGACCATCAATAAGGCCAAAACTGACTACGAACGCAATAAAGATTTGCTTGCCGGAAACGCCATTAATGAAACCGCTGTAAATGATGCCCGGTTTAACTACGAAAACAATCAGCTACAGGCAGCGCAATTGAAACAACAAATTGCTGATGCGCGCATTATTTCACCAATCAGCGGCATAGTAACCGATAAAAAGCTGACAGCCGGTGAGTACGTAAACATGGGTACCGTAATTGCTTCGCTGGTTGATGTAAGCCAGTTAAAAACAGTAGTTTATGTAAACGAAAAAGATGTGTACGAACTGAAACTGGGTCAACCTGCTACGGTTACTACAGACGTTTACCCAACCAAAACCTTTAACGGTAAAATCATCTACATCAGCCCGCAGGGAGACGACAACCACAACTACAAAGTAGATGTTTTACTGGCCAATGGCAATGCGGCATTGAAAGCCGGTACTTACGTAAAAGTGGAATTTAACCTGAACAAAAGCGCAAATGCTTTGCAGATACCTAAAAAAGCCCTGGGCGACGGCATGAAAAACCCTTATGTATTTGTGGTTGAAGGCAAGAAGGCAGTGTTGCGTAAAATTGTATTGGGCAGAGAAATCGGCGAAAACGTAGAAGTTTTAAGTGGTTTAAACGAAGGTGAAACTATCATTACAGAGGGTATCATCAACATTGTAGACGGTAGTAATGTGCTGATTTCACCTAATAAATAATCCTGAGCTATGTCAATAACAGAATTATCAATTAAACGACCCTTACTGATTACAGTAATTTTCGTTACCCTCATACTATTCGGCTTTATCAGTTATAAAACATTGAATTATAACTTGTTACCGAAATTTGAGACGAATGTAATTATGGTGCAGACTACTTACAGAGGTGCTGCATCTGACGAAGTAGAAAGCAGTGTAACCAAACCTCTGGAAGAAGCGGTATCATCTATTGAAGGGGTAGACATGATATCCTCTTCTTCTCAAGAGGGTCTTTCTCTGATAACCGTAACCCTGAAGTCTGGCTTTAATGTAATTAATGCCCAACAGGATGCCGAACGTAAGGTTAACCAGATAAAATCGAGACTTCCTGACGACATTGATGACCCGGTGGTAACCAGACTAAGCCTTGATGACCTGCCGATTCTGAAAGTGAGTGCCACATCAAAAATACCGCAAACCGAGCTTTACGATTTCATTGACCTGCAGGTAAAACCATTGCTTACCAATGTAGCCGGTGTGGCACAGGTAAATATTATTGGAGGCAATGAAAGGGAGATTGAAGTATATCTGGATAACGATAAACTGCAGACTTACAATATCTCATCATCAACCGTTAATCAGGTTATTGCGGGTAGTGGTGTTTCTTACCCGGCGGGTAGTATTAAAACCGATCAGTCGCGTTTTTCATTGCGACTGGATGCGAAACTGAAAATAGTAGAAGACATCAGAAATCTGGTAATACGCGAAAACACTAACGGCAGCCGTATATTATTGAAAGACATTGCCAGTGTAACCGACTCTCAAACAGAAGCCAGTACGCTGAACCGCATAAACGGCAGACCAGCCATTGGTATACAGATTATGAAGCAAACCGATGCCAACGCCGTAGAAGTAAGTAAAGGGGCAAAAGCGGCATTGGCTAAAATCAAGGCTAGTTATCCGTCAAAAGATTTCAATTACGAAATCGCCTCTGACCAGTCGGTTTATACCCTCGCTTCTGCTGATGCCGTTATGCACGATTTATACCTGGCCATTATTATTGTTGGTGTAGTTATGGTGTTGTTTCTGCACAGTATCAGAAGCTCCTTATTTGTGTTGGTGGCTATACCATCAGCCATGATACCCACCTTTATACTGATGTGGGCGTTTGGTTTCTCGCTGAACCTGATGACCCTGATGGCCTTGTCTTTAGTTGTAGGTATTCTTGTAGATGATAGCATTGTGGTGTTAGAAAATATTTACCGCCACCTTGAAATGGGTAAAGACAAACGCGAAGCATCGTTAGAGGGAAGAAATGAGATTGGCTTTACTGCGATGGCCATTACCCTTGTTGACGTAGTGGTGTTTTTACCACTTGCACTGGCGGGTGGGTTAATTGGAAACATCCTGAAAGAGTTTTCGCTGGTAATTGTGTTCTCTACCCTTATGAGTTTGTTTGTTTCTTTTACCCTTACGCCTCTGCTGGCTTCAAGATGGGGTAAGCTTGAGATTCTGAATAAAAAAACGCTTTGGGGTAAACTAAACCTTGGCTTTGAGAGCATCATTGACAAGATACGTGATATGTACATATCTGCCCTCAGCTGGTCTCTTGGTCATAAGCGTTACGTGTTTATTGGTATCATACTCTTGTTTGTTGCTACATTCACCCTGCTTGCAAAAGGTTTTGTAGGGGCATCATTTATAGGCAATGCAGACCGTGGTGAGTTGTCTATACAGCTGGATATGTCGCCTGAAACACCATTAGTACAGACCAATCAGGCAGTTGCAAAAGTTGAGAAAATGTTGCTGGAAAGACCAGAAGTAACCAATGTTTTCTCGAATGTTGGTACACAATCATCGGTAGTGGGTAATTCTTCAAACAGTAACCTTGCCGAAATTACAGTAACATTGGTTGATAAGCATGATAGAAAACTATCAACTGATGAGTTCGGGCAAATCATGCGCGATACCATTGCGAAGATTCCGGGTCTGAGTGTCAATATTCAGCCTATATCGGCTACGGGTAATGCGCAGGCGCCGATTACCATTGCCGTGAAAGGAACCGTAATGGACGACGTAGTAAAAGCCGCAGCCATTGTAAAACAGATTGTGGTAAAAGTACCCGGCACAGACTACGTAAAATACAGTACTAAAAGCCCTAAAACAGAAGTGGCTATTAACATAGACCGCGACAGGATGTCTAAACTGGGTTTGAGTATTCCGGAAGTAGGCTCTGCCGTTCAGATAGCTTTTCAGGGAAACAATAACACCAAATTTAAGGATAAGGGTGAAGAGTACGGTATCAATATTATCTTTGATAAGTCAGATAAACGCAATATTGAGAACGTAAAGAACCTGACCATACGCAACAACCGCGGTGCGATTGTAAAACTGACCGACTTTGCCAATATTACTGAAATAGTTGGGCAGTCTATTCTTGAAAGAACAGACCGGCTGAGTTCAATTAAAATTAACTCAGCGGCTGTGGGTCGCCCATCGGGTACCATTGTTGAAGACATCAAGAAAGAACTGGCCAAAACCAAATTGCCGGAAGGTGTGATTATTGATTATCTGGGAGACGCCAAAAACCAGGGAGATGCTTTCGGAAGTTTAGGTTTGGCTATGGGTATCGGTATTCTTTTGGTTTATCTGATTATGATTGCCCTTTACGAAAGTGTGGTGTATCCATTTGTGGTGTTATTCTCTATACCTGTAGCCATGATTGGCGCCATTCTGGCACTGGCGTTGACCATGAACTCGCTCACTATTTTCGCTATTCTTGGTCTGATTATGTTGCTTGGCCTGGTTTGTAAGAATGCGATTCTGATTGTAGACTTCACCAACCACCTGAAAAGCGAAGGCATGAGCGTAAAAGAAGCGTTGATTGAAGCCGGTAAAGAACGTTTACGCCCGATATTAATGACCACCCTGGCCATGATATTCGGTATGCTGCCCATAGCATTGGCATCTGGTGCAGGTGCTGAAACAAAAAATGGGATGGCGTGGGTTATTATCGGAGGCTTAACCAGCTCAATGGTACTGACATTAATTCTTGTTCCATCAGTTTATTTGGTAATTGAAGGCTGGAGAATAAAAGTAAATAGAATCTTTGGCATAGGCGGAAAGCAAAAAACCAATGCCAAAGTATCAAAGGTTGAAACGGTTTAAATGATGTCAAATAATAGTTGAACGGATAAAGCGGGTGAATTTTCATCCGCTTTTATTTTTACATCTCCACTACTCCACCCGCTTCATTCTCGAAAACGGAAACCCGTTGCAGCCTTTGCGTGGATTGGCTCTGTCGGCAATTTTTACGGCTTCTGCGGCCTCTGCAGTAGGGGCATTATAAGCGCTCAGGCAGAATCCCCATAAAAATGGGCTCATGTTTTCAAATGCCATGTAGTCAATTCTGGTGTACAACCCGCCATCGGCAGGATTTCCCACGTCATTTCTGGCTATCAGATACTGCTCTTTTTCATTCCATTTAATAATATGGTATTTAGCATTGGGCTTTTGTGTCCAGAGGGTATCATTAATGGTATAGGTAATTTTATAATCGTCCATAAAATTACCCTTTTGTATTTCAGGAGCCTTGGTTTGTGCCAACAAACTGCCATCAGTAAATAGAATTGCGATTGAAATAAGTAATTTCTTCATGAGAAAGGAATTTTAAAAATTCAAAAATACACAAGTCTTGATAAAAGATTAAGGCAGCCATAATAAATCTTTTAATCAAAAGCAGCACTTATTCCATTGGCCATTAAGAAACCTTCATCAATGAACTTTCTCATAATAGGCATTCGCCCAGATATTAAAAAAGGGAGCGATTTTGCAATCACCCCCTTGAACGTTTCATCATAGTACTCAATTAAAACTTAACTACTTCCCAATAAGCCTGCTTAGGCTTATAGTTTTCATCAAATAGCAAGGGGTAGTCTTTCCTACCCACAAAAGGGAAGGCATCCAGCCAGGTTGATTTATCAGACAAATTCCAGAAGGTAACACCTGTCAGCTGGCCTTTGTATTTTCTGAATACCTCAAAAAGCATTTTATAATGCTCTGCCTGCTTTTTTTGAATTTCAGGCGGGTAAGACGTTATATCAGTAGGCCGTTTCTCCCGGCGTTCATGCTCTTTTACATATACCGAAACATCCATTTCAGTAATCTGCACCTGCAAACCTAAAGAAGCAAATTTAGTGATTGACTCTTCCAGTTCTTGTGCTGTTGGTTCATAAACAGACCAGTGCCCCTGCAAGCCAACGCCATGAATAGGCACTCCTTTATCTTTCAGTTTCTTTACAAGCCTGAAAATCCTATCGCGCTTCGATGCGTTTTCGGTGTTGTAATCATTATAAAACAAAACGGCGTCAGGGTCTGCGGCATGGGCATATTCAAAGGCTTTTTCGATATACTCTTCGCCAATAATCTCATAAAATTTGGTTTTTCTGTAAACCTCTTCTCCTGCATCAGGCACGGCCTCATTCACTACGTCCCAGGCATAAAGTTTACCTTTGTAGCGCGTTACTACGTCGGTAATGTGTTGCTTCATGCGCGCCAGAAGCTCTTCTTTTGTTACCGGTTGACCATTTTTGGTAAAAAACCAATTGGGCGCCTGGGTGTGCCAGCAAAGCGTATGACCCCGTACTTTCAGACCATTTTTAACAGCAAAGTCTACAATTTTATCGGCTGGTTCCCAGTTATACCGGTTTTCTTCCGGATGAATCGGCCCCATTTTCATAGCGTTTTCGGGTGTTACACTATTAAAATGCTGCAATATCAGGGCAGACTCCGGCCCCGGCTCCATCATTCGGGGGCTAACGGCCACCCCAACCGGGAAATACCCCTTGTAAAAATCTTTCAATCCTTTGGTTTCCTGTGCCTGTGCTGTAACCAGGCAAATCAGAATAACCCAGGCCATAGCCACAATTTTTTTCATGATTGGATTACTTATTTGTAAGGTTCGATGGTCTGGATGGTTCCGTCCGGATTATACTTCAATTCTGTTACCTTGATGTTGCGCAGGTGAGTCTGGCCGCTAATCTGAACGTCATGATAATACAAGTACCATTTACCTTTAAATTCAATAATTGAATGATGGTTTGTCCAACCCTCTACCGGTTTCAATACTATACCTTTGTAAGTAAATGGTCCGTAAGGATTATCGCCAATGGCATAGCAGATATTATGCGTGTCACCGGTTGAATAAGACAAATAGTATTTACCTTTGTATTTGTGCACCCATGCAGCTTCAAAGAAACGTTTGTCGTTATTGCCCTCTGTAAACAGCTTGCCGTTTTCATCAACAATCCGGATATCCTTTGCGGGTTCGGCAAGGGTAAGCATATCGTTGCTTAGTCTGGCAATTTTGGGTAAAAGCGCCTGTTCATTGGTTGCTCTTAGTTTTCCGTCGGCCTCATATTTGCCACTGGCCCAGCGTTGCAATTGTCCGCCCCAGATACCTCCAAAATACATATAATATTTTCCGTCGGTATCCTGAAAAACAGTCGGGTCAATACTGAATGTACCTGCCATTGGTGTTTTTTCAGGCTTAAACGGCCCTTCCGGTTTTTTGCTGGTGGCCACCCCTATTCTGAACACATCCTGTTTATCTTTTACCGGAAAATACAGGTAATAAGTGCCGTTTTTATAGGCCGCATCAGGCGCCCAAAGTTGGCGGCCAGCCCAGGGAATATCTTTAATGTCAAGTGCTACTCCATGATCAGTTACTTTACCGGTCGGGCTGTCCATTGAAAGAATATGGTAATCTTTCATGTCAAAATGGCTACCGTTGTCATCCTGCTTAATGCCAGACTCTATGTCATGGCTCGGATAAATATATATCCTGCCCTTAAAAACATGAGCCGAAGGGTCTGCAGTAAAAATATGGCTCACCAATGGCTGAGAAATGGGTTGCTTCTTGGTTTGGGCATGGCTTGTTGTTGCTACAACAGTAAAGGCCAACAGCGCAAGCGTTTTTTGTTTAAGGCTATGCATTTATTTGAGTATTAAATTAAAAAATTGATTGTTTTGCAAATAATCAGAATCCAATAGAGTTACCTCCGTCTACGGGCAATGAAGCTCCGGTAATATAAGCCGCTGCTTCTGATGCCAGAAATACTGCCGCCCAGCCGATATCGTCGGGCTTTCCGAATTTACCCATTGGTGTACGGCCTAATGCGCGGTTCATTCTGTCGGGGTCGCTGTTCATGGCGGTTCTCATCATCGAAGTTTCAATAAAGCCAGGCGCTATGGCATTAACGCGCACATTGAATTTTGAAAACTCTGAGGCCAGTACTTTCACCATACCCTCAACGCCAGACTTTGAGGCTGCATAGGCCACCACCCTATCAATACCATAATAGGCAGCCATAGATGATATCATGAGTATACAGCCGCTTTTACGGGCAATCATAAGGCTTGCGCAGGCACGGGTAAGGGCAAAAACAGCATTCAGATTAGTATGAATGATTCTGTTGAAGTCTTCGTCAGAAACCTCCAACGCAGGTTTTTTCATGTTTATACCCGCATTATTAACCAGAATATCAATAGACCCAATGCTGGATTCAATGTATTCAACAAGGCCATTGAGCGTGCTTAACTCCGTAACATCATTTACTACATACATGGCCGATTCTCCTAAAGCCTTCACTGACTCCTGAAGGGCGTGTTCACGCCGACCGGTTATAACCACTCTTGCACCGGCGGCTATCATACATTGGGCAATATTAAAGCCAATACCGCTGCCACCACCTGTTATTAAAGCCAGTTTGTTTTCTAAAGAAAAAACCGTGTTTGCTGCGGCAGGTTTCTCTTCCTTGGCCATACTTTTATCTTCCGTCATCTTAAATGGTATATTTCAACAAGTTTTTTTACTTCATCCAACGACCTCGCCGGTAATTTCAATGGCGCCGGAAGTGGCATTTTAGCATAATTAATAAAATACAAAACGCAGGCATCACGCCACCAGAGCGCTTCTTTTTCCTGAATCATTAACCGCCCTTTTACATTTTCATAAGTTTCTTTGTCAATCAGTGGCTTAAGGCTTTCCCAATCTGCTTGCAAAACTTTTACCTGCTCAGCACCATCATAATAGCGCCAACATAGCTCGTCCCACAAAGTTCGGCCTGTACTCAGTTTCTTTTTCCAGGAAACATGATGAAACCAAAGCAGGTAATCTAAAGGACAATTATCCGGGTTTCCCCATATTTTCTGTACGTCAGGCTGATACAGACTCAGTGCATTACTTACTTTACCGGTTCTGTCGAAACCCAGACCAATGGTATCGGCGCGATGATAATAGACCGAGGTCCAGTCGGGTCTGCCACTTTTTTCCAGCCAGGGTTCCGGCCCATAATGGTGTCCCTCGCCCATCATGTGTGCCGTACCCAGAGGATACGTGTAACTAATGTATATGGGTAATGACCTCATCATCATTTCATTTATTTTGCGTTGGGCAACTTTATTTGGCGTTAAGGTCATGGCTATCCATTCAGACGCTATCTGTTCTGAACTCAGGGTGTAATCCCAGGCCAGTCGGCCAAAAGCATACCAGTTGGCCTGATTGAATGGATGGCCTGTCCAGTTGTTGTCAGAGCCGGTATTAGCAACCCCAGCCATTAACGACAGCTGGTGTCCGTCAAGGCTGCCATCTATTACCTTTGCAACTGTTGACCCTTTTCCTTTGGCGTAAGTGTCAGCATCCAGGCATTCTTTAAACATAGGTGCCAGATAAGTAAGATGGGTTGACTGCCCCAGGTACTCTTGCGTTATCTGAAACTCCATACCCAGGGTAGTTTTAGGAAATGCACCAAACATTGGATGAAAAGGCTCGCGAGGCATAAAATCTATAGGGCCATTTTTTACCTGCACAATTACTTTTGGGTCGAAAGTCCCTTCAAGGGGTTTAAACTGTTCGTAGGCCTCTTTGAAGCGGTCGCCGTTGGGGTCTGCTTTATAAACAAAGGCCCGCCAGATAACGATACCTTTATAAGGTCTCATGGCCTCAGCCAGCATATTGGCTCCATCAGCGTGGGTACGGCTATAGTCTTGCGGGCCCGGCTCGCCTTCTGAGTTAGCCTTGACCAGAAAACCTCCGAAATCGGGTATATATTGATGAATCTCTTTGGTTTTTTCATTCCACCATTTTTTTACCTCGGGGTCAAGCGGGTCAGAGGTTTTTAAGCCTCCTAATGTGCGAGGAGAACGAAAATTAACAGAAATAAACACACTGATGCCATAAGGGCGTAGCACATCTGCCACAGCTTTTATTTTTTCAAGGTATTCGGCAGTCAGAAACCTTGAACTGGCATTTACATTATTAATTGAAGCCGCGTTGATACCTATAGAAGCATTTGCCCTGGCATATTGAATATACCGTGGGTCAATTCTGAAAGGTAACTCGGGCCATTTCCACATAGACGAGCCCGCATAGCCGCGTTCAACGGTTCCGTTGGCGTTGTCCCAATGGTTCAGCATTCTTAGCTTTACCTTGGGGTTACTAACCAGATTCAGGCTTTGCAGGCTTTTGCTGGTTTGTATGTATCTTAACAATTCAAAAGTACCGTAAAGAATACCGGATGGATTCCTGGCAGAAATAACAATATTTCCTTTTTGCGACCTAATGCTGAAACCATCATGAATCAGTAGTGGCGCTTCATTATCTAAATGTAATATTATGCCTCCGGTTCTGGTGTCTGCCTTGCTATAAACCTGTATCCTTCTGCCCAGTAGTCCGCCAAGCCCTGATTGCAATTCGGTTACGGCCGTTTTAATGATGGGTGACTCATCATGCGCAACAATAAACCGGGTAGATGAGGTGTAAGAAGTTCTTAAAACCGGGTCTTTCAGTAAATCATACTTAAGCCATAGTCTGGAGCCATCATCCGCGCGTGCAGCTAAAGAAAAGACCATCAACAAAACAAATATTTTCTTTATCATGTGGTTGCTGTCTTTAGGTTTTTGTCTATCAATTAAATCTTATATGCTAGTCAGACTCCTGTCGATGGCCATTTCAAGCCCTCTTAATTCTGCCAGACCTTTCAGGCGACCAATGGCCGAATAGCCGGGATAAGTCTTTTTGTTCAAATCGTCCAGAATCTGGTGTCCATGGTCTGGCCTCATCGGTATTTCGTAATCGTCAAGCCCATTCGCCTTTCTTTTTAACGCCTCCTTGGCTACAGCTTTCACAACTGCATACATATCTACGTCGCCATTCAGATGCGCAGCTTCATGAAAATCAAGCGGATTTGCTTCACGCCGGGTGGTTCTCAGATGCAGAAAATGAATGCGGTCTCCCAATCGTTCAATCATACCCGGCAGGTCATTATCCGGCCGAACCCCCAAAGACCCCGTACAGAATGTAATACCATTATTGCGGATGTTGCAGGCGGCCATGAGTTGTTTCAAGTCGTTTTCAGTACTAACCACTCTGGGCAGCCCTAAAAGTGGTTTCGGAGGGTCATCCGGATGTACACATAAGTTGATGCCAACCTCCTGCGCCACGGGTGCTACCTGTTGGATGAAGTAATACAGATGCTCACGCAGCTCGGTATCTCCTATGTGCTTGTATGCATCTAAAAGCCCCTGAAAAGTGGCCAAATCAAAAGCTTCCTCTGACCCAGGCAAGCCCAACAAAACTGTATTGGTAAGGGTATGTATTTCACTGGCCGACATGGCCTGCAGTTTGTTCAATGCACTTGTTTTCACTTCAACGGTGTAGTCGTTTTCTGCACCGGGGCGTTTCAATATATATAAATCAAAAATAGCAAAATCTTCCCATACGAATCTTAAAGCCTTACCACCGTCTGGCATTTCATAATTAAGATTGGTTCTTGACCAGTCAAGCACAGGCATAAAATTATAGCACACCGTTTTAATGCCACACAACGCCAGATTTCTGAGGGAAGTTTTATAGTTTTCAATCCATTTTTCTCGTTCAGGCAATCCCTTTTTTATATCTTCATGTACGGGTAGGCTTTCAACTACCAGCCATTTTAAGGGCGTGAACTTATTATTATCGGCCTCAACTATCATTTTTCGTTCTTCTATTGCCTCAATAGACCAGATTTCACCAACCGGAATCTGGTGCAAAGCCGTAACGATGCCTGCGCATCCGGCCTGCCTGATATCCATTAATGAAACCGGGTCGTTAGGCCCAAACCATCGCATGGTATGAATCATACTCTTATCTAACTTATTTTAATTTAAATCTGTTGAAAACGGAGAAGCCGGAAGCCCCTCTTTGTTATATAAATTAGCTGATGCCGGGTTGTCTGCCCAGGCATAACGTACGGCTAAAGGTTGTTTTACCTCATGGCTCCAAACTATTATTTTATGGCCCTTTATGCGGGCATTTGCCCAGACATATTTTTTGTCGGCACCGGCTATGGCAAAATGCTTTAATTGTGGTTCACCCTTTGCCATTAAACCGGAGCCGGTATGGCTAAAAGAAAGAACAATTTTATTTTTACGGATTTGCATTGACTGATAAAGCGGGCCGGAAGATACCAGCTTTTGTTCGCCATAAGCCAGTTTTCTGGCCGCCAAAGCAAGTCTTTTGCCTATGGTTTGCTTGTCAAGCGGGTGGATATCGTTCCATTCACCGGCGTCAATGGCCACAGCCATAGCAGTATTAGTTACGCCAAGCGCCAGCCTTTGTTCTTCTCTCAGCTGCGCCCACTGGCTTTGTGTGGGCTGGCTTTTTGTTTCCATAAAATTGGCAAGCTGCACATAAATAAAAGGGAAATCTCCCTGATTCCATTTTTGCCGCCAGTTAGTAATCAAGGTAGAAAAAACCGATTTGTACCCCAATGGATTGCTGGTATTAGATTCGCCCTGATACCAGATAACACCTTTGATGCCGTAATTGATAATCGGCGATATCATGGCATTGTAAAGGCCTGCAGGTTTGTACTGAAAAAAGGTTACGTCGGCCAGGGGTTCTTGTCGTGTACCCAGTTTATACTGCCATAATCCAGCGAGGTTTATAGAGGCATCGGCCGTTCTGATTTCATAGTTTTTATCTTTAATGAACCCTCCGCGTCCGGATGTATTGATTACCCTTGCTACTATTATGTTTTTTCCGGGTTTAAGAAGCCCTTCAGGTATTTGGTATCTTCGGGGTGGATACTGATACCCAATGGTGCCAACGAACCGACCGTTAACGTAAGCGGAGTCGCTGTCTACAATGCGTCCCATAAAGAACCTGGCAGCTTTGCCAGCCATTGAGGCAGGCACTTCAATTTCTTTTCTGAACCAGACTACGCCGTTGGTATTCTGCAGGCCCTGGTTATCCCAAAAATCAGGCAAGCTCATGGTTTTCCACTCAGATGCGTCAAAATCAGCTTCAAACCATTTTACGGGTCCATTCATGCCTTCATCATTTCTTCTGAGTCTGGTGTACCATTCTCTGGAAACTGCGTTTTCCTGTCTTCTGATTCTGTTTACATAACTACTGTCTTTAACCTGATTGAGCAAAGCCAGGGACCCGGGAAATTCCCTGAGGCCGTCTTCACTTATCCAGGCATCAACGGGTGTGCCTCCTACGCTGGCATTTATCAGCCCTACAGGCACGTTGTATTTTTCAAAAATATCTTTAGCAAAAAAATAGGCAGTGGCAGAAAACCGCAAGATGTTTTCTGGGGTGGCGGTCTCCCATCTACCGGACTGAAAATCATCCAGCGGTGCGTTAAAATCAAACCGGGTAGGTATAAAAAAATGATGTATCTGCGGATTGTTGGTGGCTGCTATTACGTCTGCATATTTTTCTTTCACTCTCTCTAATGGCAATACCATATTTGACTGCCCCGAACAAAGCCATACCTCGCCCACCAAAATGTTAGTCACCAGCAGTTCGTTTTCGCCTTTAATTTTCATTTCATAAGGGCCGCCTGCTTTGGGTGTGGCAATGATGGTTATCCATTTGCCGTCTGCACCGGTGGTTGTATCATAAACCTGACCATTAAAAGTTACACTAACTTTTTCTGCAGGGGCGCCCCACCCCCAAACTTTTACTTTTGATAGCTGCTGCAAAACCATACCATTGCTGATTAGACGCGGGAGTTTCACGATGGCCTGCGAATCTCTGAAGCAGCAGATAAGAAAAAAAAATACAAACCTGGTAAGGGCTTTCATGCGTTAATACTGACTAAGGTTTTATTCGGGATGTAAAAATGAGGGTGGTGAAAAACACCACCCGACATTGTCTCAAAACAAATGTATGAATATAAAATTAGGTACTTTTTTGAGTGTATCCAGTCGGATACTGTTTCATGGCGATGATGATTGGCAAGAAGTATTTCTTCAAATAATACAATTGAATTGATTGTATCAGACGCTCCTTAACCGCTTCCAGCCATGTATATTATGGCTAATTTTGTATAAATGAAAGATTTAAATAGCTATTTTTAATAGTTTTGACCCGGGCATCTATCGGTTGCGTTTCCGGAAACGTTTCCGAAACAAAAAGTATTTTTACAGACAGAATGGTATTGATTAATACATTTAAAACCAGCCCGGTTTAAAAACCAATCATTAAAATTAATGGCTGAAACCAATATTGAAATAATCTAATTCGAATGACACCTTGCATAAAATGTGGTAATACCGACCAAATAGTGAGGGCCGGATTCGTCAGAGGGAAACAGCGGCTCTATTGCAAAGCGTGCGACCTATATTTTACGGTTGCAACAGACCATCAGGCGCAAGCCAAAAAGCCTCGCCAGACTACCATTATTGATATAGCCAAGGTGCTTGGTATAGCCGCTTCTACGGTATCGCGGGCATTGAATAACAGCCCCGAAATTAATGAAAACACCAGAAGAGAGGTGCTCAGGATTGCGAATGAAATGGACTATCGCCCTAATTTTCTGGCACAAAGCCTCAATCGCGGTGAAACACATACCATAGGTGTGATTATTCCGGATATACAAAGGCCTTTTTTTGCCGGAGTAGTGGCTGGCATTCAGAAAGTAGCAACAGAAGCCGGCTACAGAGTAATGATTTGCCAGTCTAATGAATCACATCATACAGAGACCCTGAATGTGCAGGCATTGGTTACAAGCCGGGTAGATGGCTTGCTGATCAGCCATTCAAAAGAGACGAGTTCATTTGAACACGTTAAACTGCAATTGAAAAAAGGGGTTCCGATTGTGCATTTCGACCGGGTTTGTAACGAGGTTGATACCGCAAAGGTAGTTCAGCAAGATTATGAAGGCAGTTTTATACTTACCCGGCATCTGATTGAGCAAGGATATAAAAGAATTGCGGTTCTGGCAGGACCAGCCGACTTACTTATCAGTAAAAACAGATTAGAAGGATATAAAGCTGCACTGAACAAATATGGAATAGAATTTGATGAAAAGCTGGTCTACTATAGCAATTTCAGTACCGAAGAGTCTCTGAAAGCGCTAGGATACTGGCTGGCCCTACCACAAAAACCTGACAGCGTTTTTACGGTTCATTATGGTAATGGAATAGAACTAATTATGGAGCTAAAGAAGAGAAACATAAAAATACCGGAAGAAATGGGTGTTGTTGCGTTTGGAGATGAGCTGATAGCCTCGCTAATAGAGCCATCGCTCACGGTCTTTCAGCAGTTTCCATTCAGCATTGGCGAAACCGCTGCACGTGTTTTAATAGACAACATCATCAATAAAGATAATTTTGAACCTTATACCCGAACAATAGAGGGAGAACTGATAATCAGGAAGTCCTCCCGCAGACGCTGATCGGTAAACAAGGGTTTTATAAAAACGTGGTTCTCTCGCAATCCTTTTTAATAAATGAAATACCTAGCCCGGATGTTTGATTGACGAATAACGCAAATTCAGACTTTGAAGTCAACCTATAAAAGCGCCATCGGGTCATCAACAATTCTCAGGTTTTCATTAAAACTACAAATGAAGGTTATGTCTTGCTGGCTGATTTCAAAATCAAACACACCAAAATTCTCTTTCAGTCGCTCCGGGTTGGCTGATTTAGGAATGGTAGATATACCAAGCTGCATTGCCCAGCGCAGGATAATCTGAGCAGGTGTTTTATTGTATTTTTGTGCTACACTCAGCAATTTGGGGTCGTTCATGCGCAGCCCTCTTACCAATGGCGAATAAGCCTGCAACTGGATGTTTTTTTCCCGGCAATAATTCAGCAGTTCTTCCTGATACAGATACGGGCTGAATTCGACCTGATTCACGGCAGGCATCACAGTAGCTTCAATGGATAGTTCATCCAGGAAAGGTATCAGGTAATTCGCTACACCTATGGCTTTTACACGGCCCTCGTTATAGAGCCTTTCAAGCGCTTTCCATGTAAATTTTCTTGTCAATTTTATTGGCCAGTGCACCATATACAAATCAACGTAATCAAGGTTCATTTTCTGGAGGCTGGCATCAAATGCACGCAGGGTTTTTTCATAGCCTTGCTCGTCATTGTTTACTTTTGTGGTAATAAACAGTTCGTTTCTGTTTATGCCGCTTTGGTTTACCGCATTCCCAATTTCGGTTTCGTTTCTGTACATACTTGCTGTATCAATTAACCTGTAGCCGGTTTCTAATGCATAAAGCACTGCCTGTTCGGCTTCTTTTTTGTACATATCGTACACACCAAGCCCCAACAGGGGCATTTGCACACCATTGCTGAGGCTTATCATTAACTGTTTCGTTTGCATATTTACCAGTTTTTCAATCCTAAAAGTTTTTCGCCTAATTCGTTTAGCCCGGCCACGCTATATTTTGTTTGTTCCCATTTCCGGGGGTCGCCGGGGAAAGCATAACCTTCCGGAGCAATGCGGTTTTTCCATGAGTTAATTCTCCATTGACGCAGACTCTCATTATCTTCTTCTGCGGGCATCATAGAAATATACTGAGCTATTCTTACTTTGTCTGCTGAGCGGTTGGGTCTGATTCCGTGCGGCTGGCTGCTGTTGAAAATCAGTAAATCGCCTGCTTCTAATTTTACTTTTACCAGTTTATCTTCAAAGCCTGTAATATCTGGTTTAAATCTGTTCCGGTCTTCCGGCTGCGTTAGCTTCCAGGTATCATAAGTACGAAAAAGTTCTGGTATACACTGAAAACCACCCATGTTTTCATCGGTCTGGTCGGCCAAAGCCAATACCCCCTGCACGTTCTGTGGTTTGGTTTCAGGGTCGTAGTCCCAGTGTATAAAACCCTTAAATTCATCTTGCGGCCTTAACGGGAAATTGAGATTCGCTCTGTCAATGGTAACCCATAGTTTTTCGGTGCCCCAAATATCAACAAAGGCATCATAAACCTTCTGCATCTGGCGGTTATTCCAGAGGTGCTGATTATTGTAAACCTCTACCATTCCGCTGCCAATCAGTTCTTTCATCTGCATATCGGCACGCGGGGCGGTATACCAGGTATTGGGGTTATTGGGGTCTTTTTCTTCAAATTCCCATATAAAACCGGCGGTTGCCAAAGCCTGTTCGCGCGGTACGGCATTTTTAATAACAATATAGCCATTTTTAATCCAGAAATCCCAGTCTTCTTCGCTTAACACTCTTAATGGTTTTCCGTTAGAGCGGTCGTTAAGTTTAATGGCGCTGCTGGTAGCTGTTGAGGGGTTACCCGGTATATCTTTATGTGCATTGTTTTGCATTGGCTGAGCCATGGTGGGGGCCATCGTTGGTATCATGGTTTGTTCAGGTTCCATAATTAGTTCTATTTTTGATTGAAATAATGATACAAATGTACAGACCCAGGCAAGTGCATTTCTACTCCGATAATTACCATTATTTGAACAATATTGACATTTTGTTTATATATTTAGGCAACCATTGAAAATAACAGACAATAATCACTGTACTTAATCGCTTTTCAATTGCTAACATTTTGTTTTTTTAAATAAAACTGTGCTGAAGATTCGCTGAGTTTTTTCAGAACACACTCTGGTAAACTAATTGCCGGAGTACCACTCCGGCCTACGCTATGAAGCTCCATTTTGAAGAATTTACACCCGACTCAGACAGCTCATTCAGGTTAATTATTAACCCTCGCCTGAACGACGTCTTTTACTGGCATTTTCATCCGGAACTGGAACTGGTTTATATTGAGGGCGCCAATGGTACGCGCCATGTAGGCGAGCACATTAGCAGATACGAAGAAAGCGACCTGGTCTTTATAGGTTCATACATACCTCATCTTAACTTTGACTACGGCGTAAAAACCGAATGCGAAAAAGTAGTAGTACAGATACGCCAGGATTTTCTGGGCAATGCCTTTGCCAATATTCCTGAGCTATCGGCAGTGTATCAACTATTTGAGCAGTCAAAACATGGGCTGGCATTTGGCAAAGAAACCAAGCAGCAATTAAGAGAACGATTACTGAATCTTAAAAACCTGGGGCATTTTGAACAGTTTCTTGAAATACTAAGCATTTTGCAGGTCTTGGCCCATAGCACTGAAAAGAATTTACTGCACAACAAACCTGTAGAAAACCAGCACAATAAAAAAGAACAGGAAAGGCTGAAACGCATTTACCATTTTATTGATGAAAACTATCAGCAAAAAATTGAACTTGACGATGTAGCCGCGCTGACAAACCTTAGTAAATCGGCATTTTGCAGGTATTTCAAAAAATTAACCAGGCTGCCCTTTGTTGAATTTCTCAACCATTACCGAATCAATCAGGCACAGAAATTACTGCTTCTGGATAAAAACGTAACAGAAACCTGCTTTGAATGCGGCTTTGAGAGTTTGTCTTACTTTAACCGAACCTTTAAAAAGGTTACCGGCGAAAATCCACTTGGCTTCAAAAAGCGATTTCTGCATAACGCAAAGTAGAAATTATATGATATTAAATACGTTTATACTTTCAAAATCAGCTACGGCACTTTAAATTTGATTTTCTCAAACTAAAGCACTAAACAATACTGTCTATCCATGAAAAAGACTTTGCCTTTTCTGGCGCTTCTACTTTTATTTAAAACGATTGGTTTTGCCCAGACACCCGCCAAAAGAACGCTGAAGCCATCTGATGTTTACCTAATTCAAACACTGGGCGACCCACAGATTTCGCCCGAAGGCAAGTGGGTTTCTTATACCTTGTCTGCTGTGGATTCAACCAAAAATAAACGCAATGCCGATATCTGGATGGTGTCGTGGGACGGAAAAGAAAACATACAGCTAACACATACACCCGACGGAGAGTCGCAGGGCAGATGGAGCCCTGATGGCAGATTCTTATCATTCGTATCGTCGAGAAATGGGCTTACAAGCAGCCAGATATGGCTGATGGACAGAAGAGGTGGCGAAGCCCGGCAACTTACAGATTTGAAAAAAGGTTCTTTGACAGACTACGCGTGGTCGCCGGACAGTAAAAAAATGGTGCTGGCGATTAAAACCCCTGCCGATACCGCAAAGGTTAAAACTCCTAAACCCATCGTAGTAGACCGATTCCATTTTAAGCAGGATGTAGAAGGTTATCTCACCAAAGCGCCTGTTCACCTGTATCTATATGATATAGCTACCAAAAAACTGGATACTCTTACTAAAGGGAATTTTGATGAAACCAACCCGAAGTGGTCGCCGGATGGAAGCCAGATTGCGTTTAGCAGTAACCGGACAGATGACCCCGACAGAAACTCTAATGCAGATATTTGGGTGGTTGATGCCAGACCCAATGCTCAGATAAAACAAATTACTAAATGGCCTGGCCGGGATTCTGGTTTTGAATGGAGCCCCGACGGTAAACAGATAGCCTATTTGAGAAGTACATCAAGCGAAAACTATATCATGTACGACCAATCCATTTTATGCGTTGTTTCAAAAGATGGTGGCGAACCTAAATTATTGAGCCAATCTTTAGACAGACCCGTAAGCACTTTGCGTTGGGCCAAAGATGGCAATAGTATTTATGCCTTAGTTGCCGACGACCGCATTCGCTACGTGGCACAATTTAATGCAACAGATGGCAAAATGACCAAAGTAATGGGTGGTAACCGAAGCTTTGGAGGATTGGAAAGACACCCATCAGGCAGTTTTCTGACTACCATGAGCGACCCGCAAACACCATCTGAAATTTATGTACTTGAAAACAATAATTTACGAAAACTAACCGCCCATCAGGAAAACTTTTTATCTAAGGTATCTTTGGCAACAGTAGAAGGCTTCACTTCAAAAAGCAAAGATGGCACCCTGGTGTCTAATATTCTTTATCGCCCTGCCAATGCCCGTAAGTCAGATAAACTCCCAACTATATTCTTTATCCATGGCGGACCAGTAGCACAGGATGAGTATAGTTTCGACCTGGGCCGCCAGATGCTGGCCGCCGCAGGTTATGCCGTTGTGGCCGTTAATTACAGAGGCTCAACAGGCAGAGGTCTTGATTTTTGCAAGGCCATCTGGGCTGACTGGGGCAACAAAGAAGTAATTGACATATTGGGTGCCGCAGACTACGTAGTACAAAACGGCATAGCCGACCCGACCAGACTGGGCATAGGTGGCTGGAGCTACGGAGGTATACTGACTAATTATACCATTGCAACGGATACCCGTTTCAAAGCGGCATCTAGCGGTGCGGGTGTGGCCATGATATCGTCTTTATATGGTGTCGACCAATACATTCTTCAATATGAAAACGAATTGGGCTCGCCATGGAAAAACTTTGATAAATATGTGGCATTGAGTTATCCGTTTCTAAAGGCAGACCGCATTAAAACGCCAACGCAATTTATGGTGGGCGAAAGCGATTTCAACGTACCTTCGGTTGGAAGCGAGCAAATGTATCAGGCGTTTAAATCATTGGGCATCCCGACCGAACTCATAATTTATCCGGGTCAGTTTCATGGCATAACCAATCCGGCCTTTCAGAAAGACCGGTTCGAGCGTTATATCAACTGGTTTGACAAGTATCTAAAAAAATAATTTATAGGTATCGGCAGCGGCTTTCATCCAAAAGAAAGCCGCTTTTTTATTTCTATCCCTGTTTTTAAGGCTTTGTCACATTTGCTGGAAATGTACCTGAAGAATCCGTAATCTTGTCAGAAAAATACAAGATGATGAAAAACAGAATCAGAAGTTACGAATTAACATTAGTTACCTTGCTGGCAGGTATTACGCTCGCCAACTATTTATGGGAGGCTTTTAACATCAGTAATGATGCTATTTATGAAAATTACCAAAAAATATTTACAGCCAATGGATTGTCGTTCCATTATTTCACCAATGTGTTATCTCCCCGCATAGGCAGCATCATTTTTTTTTATTTAATGTATTTAAGCCTGCATCTGTTCAGTATTCCTCAACTACTCATTACCCGCAATAAAAGCAATTTACAGTATTTCTGGCTCGGGGCATTTATAATTACAGTAACATTTTTACTGGCACTTAATGCAAATGTAGCTACCTATTTTGCGCATCCTTACCTTTTTAGCTATAAAGGGTATCAGTTTCTGGCTTTGTTCGGGTATAATGATGCTCCGCTTACCGATATCTTTTTTGGTTTTCAGAGAGCTTTTGTCTTTATCAGCCTTTATCTGATTTTTGCCTGCCTCAGAGAATACCTGATTCTGCTCATTCAAAAATCAGCAAAGAAAGAGTACCGCATTTTGGTTGCCAATCAAATAGCTTTAGCGATTGTAGTTTATCTGATTATACCGTTTTTTACTTTAACATTTATTAGCGGAGATAACCAGATTTTTTTTATTATCTATTTCTCAATTATTACGCCTGCTCTCTTTGTTTCGCTGACTAATATTTTCCTGATTTTTCCGTTGTCAGACTCAAAGCCCTTGCTGAATATCCGCACCATTGTGCTAACCATTGCGTTCTCATTGTTTTATACTTTTTTGTGTTTGCTTCTATTCCGGCGGTTTGCTCCATTGCCACTTTTCATCACCTCATGGATAGCCCAATTATTGATGGTAACACCTATTAGCTGGCTGATTTATACAATGCAAAAAGATAAGTTGCTGCAATTAAGAGGCACCGAAAAAGCGCTGGTGAAATCGAAGGCAGATTTACAGTTCTTGCGTTCGCAGATAAATCCACACTTTTTGTTCAATGCCCTTAATACTTTGTATGGTACTGCTCTGATAGACGGTTCAAAACGAACAGCCGAGGGCATACAAAAACTCGGAGACATGATGCGTTTTATGCTGCACGAAAACCACCTTGATTTTATACCTATGAGTAGCGAAATCAACTATCTGAAAAACTACATCAGTTTACAAAAACTACGCATACAGACCAGCCCGAGTATTACTATTGAAGAAAACATTGCAGAGCAAGGCTGTAACCATGTAATTGCCCCTATGTTGCTGATTCCGCTTGTTGAAAACGCATTTAAACATGGAGTTCACCTCTATGAACCATCCTGGATAAAAATCAGATTGAACTGTGACGACCATAGTATCAGGTTTGAAGTACGGAATAGCATTCATACTGCCGCTGACAATGACCCTGAAAAGGAACACTCGGGTATTGGCTTGGTAAATGTGCGGGAAAGATTACATTTGTTTTACGAAAACAAACATGAACTTCAAATCGAGTCTGACGGAAATGAGTTCAAAGTCGTATTAATCATCCATCCGAATCAATAAATTATGCTGAACGCCATTGCCATTGATGACGAACCCATAGCGCTGGAGATTATTAAAAATCTGGCAGCTCAAATCAGCTTTGTTAATTTGTCGGCCTGTTTTACCAAGGCTGCTGAGGCAATATCATTGATGCAGACTCAAAAAATTGATTTGTTGTTTCTGGATATAAAAATGCCGGGTATTTCTGGCATTGAATTGGTAAAGGCTTTGCCGCACAACCCATTTGTGATATTCACCACCGCCTACAGCGAACACGCCGTACAAAGCTTTGAACTAAATGCCATTGATTACCTGTTGAAACCGTTTTCATTTGCCCGTTTCTTACAAGCCTGTACCAAAGCCAATGAGCTATATGAGGTGCGGAACAACCGGCAGTATAATGAAGTTGCGCTTCCGGCTATATTTATTAAAAGCGGATATGAACAGATTAGGGTAGACCTGGCAGATTTACTCTATGCCGAAAGCACGGGTAACTATATAAAATTTGTAACAGACAAACAAACTGTCATTTCAAGGCTTACCATGACAGAGGCCGAATTGCTATTGCCGGTCAAGGCGTTCATCCGTATTCACCGATCATTTATTGTGGCGCGCAAAAAAATCATTAAGACAGACAAAAGGTGTGTCTGGATTGGAACCAAAGAATTACCTATCGGCGCAGCATACAGCAATGAATTAGAGAAGTTTATTCTGGCGCACGCTAAAGCATAAATCTCAATTATCATTATTACGCATTAAATTTTTATCTTATGAGAAAGATAATGGCAGCGCTTTGCCTTTTGGTAAGCCTATCAAATACAATTATCGCCCAAAGTACCTCGCAAAAGCTGGATGAACTGATGAGCGCATATACCCAAAACCGCGAGTTTAACGGGTCCGTTCTGGTGGCTAAAAAGGGTAAAATATTATTAGAAAAAGGATATGGGTTTCAGAACCTGCAGAAAAAACTAAATAACAATACTGCTACCCTCTACCCCATTGCCTCTGTAACCAAAACCTTTACAGCCACTTTAATACTAAAACTGGCTGAAATGAAACAATTATCGTTACAAGACAAACTGAGTAAATATTATACTGATTATCCGCTGGGAGATAGCATAAGCATTGAACAACTACTAAGCCATACGGCGGGCATTTATAACTACACCAACAACAGCGACTTTATGTTTAAAGAAGCAACTAAGCCCGCAAGCCAGGAAAGAATGTTATCTTTGTTTAAAGACCAACCGCTTGATTTCCTACCTGGTAAGGGCTGGAATTACAGCAACTCAGGTTACATCCTTTTAGGATACATTATTGAAAAAGTAAGTGGCATGTCTTATGAAAAGGCAGTAAGAAAATACCTTTTCACACCGGCAGGAATGGTAAACAGTGGGTTTGATTTCGCTGGCCAGCCGGAAGATAAGATAGCGTTGGGTTATTACTCAGACTCCGGAAAAGACTATAACAAGCTGGCTCCACTGTATGATTCGTCGGTTGTATTTGCGGCAGGAGCGGTTTATTCTTCCGTTCAGGATTTATACAAATGGCATCAGGCTTTACAGCAAAATCAGATTATTAAAATCCAGACGTCAGCCAAAGCCTATACACCAGTAAAGCAGAATTATGGATACGGCTGGATAATTGATTCAGTTTTTAGTAAGCGCGTTGTATCTCATAGCGGCGGAATACCAGGCTACAGAAGCAACTTTGCCAGAATAGTGGAAGATGATGTTTGCATTATTCTGCTGAACAATACCGAAACGCCCGGAATGAGTATCATAACCAGAAATATTATGGCTGTTTTGTATAACCAGCCGTACAAGCTACCAAAAGTTAAGCATGTAGTAAAAATATCGACCGATATATTAGCTCAATACGCAGGTTCCTTTGAGGTTGAGCAACAGAAACTGGTCATTGATTTCAGGATAGAAAATGGAATATTAATTGCCTACCCTGTTAATGGGCCCAGGTCAGTTCTGGCGGCAGTAGACGAAACCAACTTTTTCGATATTGAGCAGGAAGCCGTAGAGATATCTTTTGCAAAAGATGAAACCGGAAAATACAATAAATTAAAATTGGATATTGGTGGCATTATCAGAACCGGGCACAGGATACGCTAACCATTAATAAACAAAAAATCAGCGCTGGCTTTAACAAAATGGCCAGCGCTGATTATATTAACTCCTATACCAGCGGCTTATTCTTTATAATCGCCAAAGAGCTCGATTAACTTCTTTTGTCTGTATTCAAAGATTTCTTCTAATTGCCCGCTGACCATGATGCTGTTGGCAATATTACCCAGAAAACCCAAAGGAAGTTTGTAATGAATGATGTCTTCCATTAAAACACCATTTTTGATTTCCTTTAACTTATGCTGATGATGCCAGAATTGATAAGGCCCCATGCGTTGCTCATCAACAAAATAATGAGGCTCATGAACATGGGTAATTTCAGTACACCATTTCAGAGGTATCCCCATCACAGGTTTTACCAGATACGTAATTATCTGACCCGCATACATAACGTTTCCATGATGTCTGGAGGTCATTTCGAAGCCCATATAAGAGGGCGTAATAGTTTTAAGATTTTCAGGAACCGACAGGAACTTCCAGGCGGTTTCTATATCTATGGGTAGTTTTTGAGTTTTATACAGGCTGTGCATTTAAAAGGCAGTTTTTTTATTTAACCAGTGGCTTCTATTAAATGTTTTAATATTTTTTGGTGTCTTTTAATTATAGTAATAATACCCACGGCTAAATAAGATGAATGCAAAGCCTGAAATGAACTTCACAACTACCTTCCCCTCCTTCTCATTTTGCCACAAACTCTGTTTTTTAAAAGAAAATTAAACAACAATTGTAACCGGTTTTAGTAATAGTCAATCCGTTAATCGCTACTATTTCAATCAATAAAATTAAACCAGTATTAATGTTAAGCCGGGAACTCCCGAAAAGGAGCGTTTTTCATAAAACTTTGCTTATCATTGTATCTAATTCATTATTCAACCAATTATAATATTTTTTATATGAAACGATTCCTGTCGGTTCTGCTGCTGCTTACGCTCAACGCCACTGCATTTGCTCAATTAAAACTGGCCAGGCTATTCTCTGACCACGTAGTGCTGCAACGCCAAAAGCCTATTCCGGTTTGGGGATGGGCAAACCCAAATGAAACCGTAAAAGTAACCCTGGCTAACCAAACACAGTCAGCTCAGGCAGATGCCTCGGGCAAATGGCTTGTAAAACTGAACCCGCTGGAAGCAGGCGGCCCTCATCAACTAAATGTATCGGCGCAATCAGGTAATCTAACCGTAAAAGACATTCTGATTGGTGAAGTCTGGCTTTGTTCGGGACAATCGAACATGGAATGGAGAGTAATACAGGCCGACAACTATATGAACGAAAAGAATGATGCTAACTATCCGCAGATAAGACATTTTTATGTGGACCATGAGGTTACCATGACCCCACAAACAAATCTGAAAACTGGTGAATGGGTTGTTTGCATACCAGAAACATTTGGCAATTTTACGGCGGTAGGGTTCTTTTTTGCCCGCGACTTATACAAAAAACTGAATATCCCGGTTGGTTTACTGCATTCATCATGGGGAGGCTCGCAGATTGAAGGCTGGATAAGCAAAGAGGCGATGCTGACCGACAATGAACTGAAAACCTATGCCCAAAAACTGCCTGACAATTGGGAGGCGGCAGATGCCATTCATGATGCCAAAACCAGAAAAGCACTACTAGGCAGTGCAGATATAAACCCCGATTCGGCTTATGAAATGAAATATCTGGAAGAAAACTATGACATTTCTAAATGGCTTAATGCAGGTAGCCCGCTTGGCCAATGGGATTGGAAAGGCGTGTGGATGTTCAGAGGGAATGGCTTCATGGCCCGTACTGTAAATGTACCTGCCGACATGGCCGGTAAAGAAACCACCCTTGGACTGGGTATTCAGGACAGCCCAAATGAAATTTATGTAAATGGCCAGCTGCTATTTAAAGGTATTCTGAAAGGAAACCGTAAAATTATTGTTCCTGCCAATACCTGGAAAGCAGGCAACAACCGCCTTACCATAAAATTTGGTAAAATGGCTGACCCCTCATGGTACGGATTAGGCATAATGGGCAGTAATGAAGATTTATACCTGAGTGCCGGAACTGATAAAATCAGCCTGGCCTATGAATGGAGAATCTTGCCGTCATTTGCTGATAAGCATGAGTACCTGCACTCGAGTAACAATGTAGGTACCACTATTTATAATGCCATGATAGCCCCTTTGGTACCTTTTGCAATTCGTGGTGCACTGTGGTATCAGGGAGAAAGCAATGCCGGACGTGCCTACCAATATCGCAAGAGTTTTCCTTTGATGATAAACGACTGGCGCAAACACTGGAATGATGAGTTCTCGTTTTATTTTGTACAGTTGTCTAGTTACGGTGGATACCAGAACAGTAATCAGGGCAGTAACTGGGGAGAACTGCGCGAAGCACAAACCATGACCTTGAGCCTGCCGAAAACCGGAATGGCAGTTTCTACAGATGTAGGCAACCCGAAAGATATTCATCCCACCAACAAACAGGACGTAGGCCACAGGCTTGCCCTGAATGCGCTGAAATTTGATTATGGACAAGAGTTGCTGCATTCAGGCCCGATGTACGAATCCGTAAAATTTGAGAAAGGTAAAGCCACTTTGACGTTTAAATATATAGGCAAAGGTTTAACTGCCAAAGACAAATTCGGCTACCTGAAAGGTTTTGAAATAGCCGGAGACGATAAGGTGTTTTATTATGCCAAAGCAGACATAGTGGGTAATAAAGTAGTGGTGTTTCATCCGAAAGGATTAAAACCTGTTGCTGTTAGGTATGCCTGGGCAGATGCGCCAGAAGATGCCAACTTATTTAATGCAGATGGATTACCCGCAAGCCCGTTCAGAACTGACGACTGGAAAGGTATAACCATTAACGGTAAATTTGAATAAAGCTAAAAAATGGGGTATTCAGCAAATAATAACCGATACGGGCAAATGACCTACCGCCAATGCGGTAAAAGCGGACTCAGACTGCCGGCCGTGTCGTTGGGTTTATGGCATAATTTCGGAGGGGTAGATGTGTTTGACAATTACCGGGCCATACTCAGGGCTGCGTTTGATAACGGCATCACCCATTTTGACTTAGCAAACAATTACGGGCCGCCGCCTGGCTCGGCAGAAGAAAATTTCGGCTTACTGCTGAAAAAAGATTTTGCACCGTATCGGGACGAACTCATTATTTCATCTAAGGCCGGATACCCGATGTGGCCTGGCCCTTATGGAGACTGGGGTTCAAAAAAGTACCTAACAGCAAGCATAGACCAAAGCCTGAAACGCATGGGTATTGACTACGTAGATATATTTTATCATCACAGACCAGACCCACAAACGCCGCTTGAAGAAACAATGAGTGCCCTTGATTTAATTGTCCGTCAGGGTAAAGCCTTATATGTCGGCATATCCAATTATAAAACTCCGGATGCCGTTAAGGCTTTCAACATTCTTCAACAGTTGGGTACACCCTGCCTGATACATCAGCCCAAATATTCAATGTTTGAGCGCTGGGTTGAAGACAGCCTTCTTGATGCACTTGAGGTGCATGGCGTTGGTTGTATTCCGTTTTCGCCTTTGGCGCAGGGATTACTGACTGATAAATACCTGAGGGGGATTCCGGCAGACTCAAGGGCTGCCAAACAACACGGGCATCTTCAGGAAAACCAGGTAACCGAAAATGCCATCTTTAAAATACAGCAATTAAATAGCCTCGCCATTGGGCGTGGCCAAACACTGGCTCAAATGGCGCTGGCATGGGTGTTAAAAGACAACCGGGTTACCTCAGTTCTGATAGGCGCCAGCAGGGTATCTCAGCTGGAAGACGCTCTCAAATGCCTGAACAATACTGATTTCACCCATCAGGAACTCAAACAGATTGAATTGATTTTAAAAGGTTAAAATCTAGCCTTTAATACTACCGGCACTGATTATGGCCTAATTTATGGGTGCCGGTAGCATTGCAGTTTAAAAAATAAAAGACCTGTTTTTGTTTTAATTGCTTTGATTCTTCCTTTCTTTAAACCCTATGAAACGACTATTGGCTGTAGTTATACTCTTCATATATCAGGTTGCTTTGGCTCAGGTCAGTATCAGAATAAACCCGGCAAAAGACCTGAAGCCTATATCACCTTATCTTTACGGGCGCAATAACTCTTTTGCCTCTACCAACCCCAATGAGCAAATTTCAGCAGAAGACCTGATACGGTTAAAAGAGGCAGGTGTACAGTTTTTCAGAGAAAGTACAGGCAACAACAGCACCAAATACAACTGGCGCAGGAAATTATCGAGCCACCCGGACTGGTACAATAATGTATATGTAAACAACTGGGATATCGCCGCAAAGAACCTGCAAAAGCATGTGCCTTACGCACAAGGTATGTGGGCTTTTCAGCTTATAGGCCGGGCAGCCAAAACCAATGCCTTTAATTTTAATGACTGGGTCTATAACCAATCGGCCTGGTGGGAAGGCGTAACCCAGAACCTGGCCGGCAATGGTATACTAAGCCCAACCGGAAATAAAGCAAAAACAGACGGAGACCCCAGCCTATATCTTGAAAAATGGCCGGCCGACTCAACCATCGGTATTCTTGACCATTGGTTTGGTAACAATGGTTTAGGCCTTAGCAAAAGCAAGATTATCTATTGGAACATGGATAATGAACCTGAAATTTGGAGCGGCACACATGATGACGTAATGCCGACACAGCCATTGGCTGAGGAGTTTATGCAGAAGTATTTTGCCGTTGCAAAAAAAGCCCGGGCGAAGTTTCCTGAAATTAAACTGGTTGGGCCGGTAACTGCCAATGAGTGGCAGTGGTACAACTGGCCCGCTGGTATTAGCTACGAGGGACGCAAATTTCCGTGGCTGGAGTACTTCATTAAAAGAGTAGCAGAAGAGCAAAAAGCAAGCGGTGTGAAATTACTGGATGTACTGGACATACACTTTTACCCGTCTACAAAAATAGCTGATGAAATTGTACAACTGCATAGGGTGTTTTTCGATCGAAATTATGCGTTTCCGGGCGCGAATGGTGTTAAGAACGTAATTGGCAACTGGGACAACAGCCAGAACAAAGAATATATTTTTGGTAGAATAAACGACTGGCTCGCTCAATATATGGGCGCGAATCATGGAGTAACGCTGGGACTGACTGAAACAGGCATTGAAAGCGAAAATGCAAACGTAACCGCAGTTTGGTATGCTTCAACTATAGGAGAGTTTATGAAAAATGGCGTAGAGATACTTACACCCTGGCAATGGAAGCCCGGTATGTGGGAAACCCTGCACCTTTTCAGCAGATTTAATAAATCATTTTACATTAACACAGAAATATCTAACGAAGTACTGGTATCGGCTTACCCGAGTATCAATGCGGCCAAAGATTCTATGACTGTGGTTCTGGTGAACCGTAGCGCGGCCAACAGCCAACCTGCAACAATCAGCTTTGATAATTTCATTGTCAGCAGTACCAAAGCTAAGGCGATGAGCCTTAAATCATTACCCGTCACCGAGACTTTTTTTTCTCATACAAAAAACGCTTTAACAGAAAGCGACATTGATGTTGCAGGCAATACACTGGCCCTTAACTTACCGCCTATGTCGGTTACCTCAATACAATTGGCAGGCCATATTGGCCAGATTAATTTATTGGGTACTGAAATAAATCAGGGGGTTAATGTGAAGGTTTTCCCGAATCCATCATCAGAAAAAGTATTTATTGAATGGGAAACCGGGGCATTTGAAGAATTAGAAATAACAAATGTACAAGGAAAAGTGATTTATCAGGAAACAATCAGCAAAGAGAGCCGTAAGGTTGCAATAAAGCATCTTTTACCTGCGGCAACTTATTTTGTGAGATTAACCAACAACGAAGGCGTCATTGTAAGAAAAATTATGATTGAATGACTCTTTCAGGCATTAAAGAATTTGTTCAAAAAAAGTAATCTTTTGATGAATGCTGGTGATTTCAATAGTTGATTCAATTAAATAGTTAGTAGAAAAATAATAAAAGAATTAATTGTCATTCTGACATTTAATTCTTTTATTAGCATTAGTTTTTGTAAGCAGACCGTCAGTATCGGTTATGTATTTAAACAACCCAAAGAGAATGAAAGGAATTTCCCGTCGTAATTTCGTAAAAAATGCTGCGTTAACTGTTGGAGCCGCAGGATTAACATCACCCGCTGAGGCAAAAACTGCTAAAGAATTGTTTGTGCATCATGTGTTTTTTTACCTGAAGAACCCGAATAGTGAAGCCGACAAAACTAAATTACTGGAAGGACTCGAGAAACTCTCTAAAGTTCCAACCATCAGAATGGCACATATCGGCTCTCCTGCAACAACCAACCGAAGTGTAATTATACGCGACTACTCTGTTTCATGGCTATGCTTTTTTGATAGCCTTGAAGAAGAAGAAATATACCAGAAACATCCGATCCACTTAAAATTTGTAGAAGAATACTCACATCTATGGGAAAAAGTGAATGTTTATGATTCAGTAGGGCCCAAAAGATAATTATCTCAATGCCAATAATATTTAAAAAGCCACACTTTCTGTTTTAACAATGAGTGTGGCTTAATTTTTAAAAAACCTGTAACTTATGAAACGTATATTCAACCTGTATTCAATTGTACTGTTTCTTGTCGCCATTGGCAGGATGACCGATGCCGCTGCACAAACAGAAAACATAAGGCTTAATCAACTGGGTTTTTATCCAAAAGCACCTAAAATGGCTGTTTGGGTAGGCGAAAAACAAAGTGATTTTAGTATACTGGCATCAAACAAAAAAGATGTGGTTTACAGAGGAAAGCTGTCTGAGCAAAGAACTAACAGTATTTCTCAGAAAACTACTCAGATTGCCGATTTTTCTGCCTTCCAGAAGACAGGCGTTTACTATGTAAGTATCGGAGAAATAGAGATTTCATATCCTTTCGAAATCAAAAACGATGTACATCGTAGTGCCGCCATTGCTTCGCTGAAAGGCTTTTATTACCAGAGGGCATCTACTGAGCTACCTGAAAAATATGCAGGCAAATGGCACAGAAGCGCCGGGCATCCGGATGACAAAGTATTGATACATGCCTCGGCGGCTTCCAAAGAGAGATCTGAAAATTCGATAATTTCTTCGCCTGGCGGTTGGTACGATGCAGGAGACTACAACAAATATATTGTAAACTCGGGCATAACAATGGCTACGCTGTTTTCATTGTATGAAGACCATCCGGCATACTTTAAGACCTTCAAGGCCAATATTCCTGAAAGCAAGAATGCCATGCCAGATTTACTGGACGAGGCACTTTATAATTTAAGATGGATGCTAACTATGCAAGACCCCGCCGACGGCGGTGTTTATCATAAGCTGACCAACCCTTCGTTCGACGGAATGATAATGCCAGACAAAGCCACAAAGCCACGCTATGTGGTACAAAAAAGCATTACAGCCTCGTTAGATTTCGTAGCCGTGATGGCACAAGCCAGCCGGATATTGAAAGACTATCAGAAGCAGTTACCCGGCCTTGCAGACTCATGCCTAACAGCCGCTACCAAAGCCTGGGCATGGGCCAGGGCCAACCAAAATGCGTTCTACAGGCAAAATGAAATCAATAAACAGTTTGACCCCGATATTGTAACCGGTGAATATGGCGACAGAAACGCAACTGATGAGTGGATTTGGGCAGCAATAGAACTCTGGATAAGCACTAAAGACGATAACTATGCCGACGTAAACAATCTGTTCCCTGAAACCCCTTTACAATTACCCTCGTGGAATCAGGTCAGAATGCTGGGGTATTACAGTTTGGTGAGGTCGGAGAAAACACTTACACCCAAAGCTTTGGCTGCATTGCCTAAAGTAAAAGAGTTGCTGAAAACCTTTGCCGACAAACTGTTAGACGGTTCTGACAAACAGGCCTTTAACACTGTAATGGGCAAAAGCGCCCAGGATTACATGTGGGGTAGTAGTTCTCATGCGGCCAATCAGGGAATTGCACTTTTGCAAGCCTACAAAATTACCTCTGACAAGAGGTACCTTGAAGCGGCCTTATATAATCTGGATTATTTGTTTGGAAGAAATGCAACCGGATATTCTTTTCTTACCGGTTATGGCTCAAAGCAGGTTATGCACGCACACCACAGGCCATCAGTTGCCGACGGTATTCCACAACCGGTGCCGGGTTTGCTATCTGGCGGGCCTAATGTTGGCAGACAAGATAAATGCGCCTCTTATACTTCTTTGTTTGCTGACGAGTCATTTACAGATGATGAGTGCTCTTATGCATCAAACGAAATTGCCATCAACTGGAATGCCCCGATGGTTTATCTGGCAGCGGCAATAGAGGCCCTGCAAAAGCAGTTCTGAACGGGCAGCAAAATACTGATGCCTTAACGTGTTGCGGGGCTTGCCTGAAGGCATAAAAAAATCCAGTTCTGGCAGGACTGGATTTTTTTATGATTATATGTCCCGTCCTGAAATAGCGATACACAAAAAAAGTATCAAAAATGGAAGGACAAAACAGTTATGTCAAACGTACCCAAAAAGACTATTCATTATCTTTTAAGTTACAGATAGTTCAGGAAA